>JAJCYJ010000291.1 GCA_029262975.1 Saprospiraceae bacterium | reverse complement strand
TGTGGCAATAATAAAAAGAAAAACAACCTTGAAACTATTCAGACTGTTGCAGACGATTTCTCATCTGTGTCTTATTCTAATAATACAGGATCGACAAATTGGGCAACACCCTGGGTAGAAACTAATGATAATGATAATCCGGGAAGCGGCTCAGTAAGAGTAAGTTCTGGGTCAATTGAAATAAAAATTGATAACAATTATACCTTTTCACGAAAAGTTGATTTAACAATGGTTAATACTGCCATTCTGACTTTCGATGTTGTATCTCATAACTTTAATGCGGGAGATACCATGTCACTCAGGGTGTCTCCGGATGACGGTGCGACTTTCACTACTCTTAAGAAATATAGTATTTCGGATCCGATTGTCTCTTCAGAATCCTTTGATTTATTCGAATTGTTAGGCGTCTTCTCTGATATAGCGGTCATTAGCTTTGAGCGCATTTCCGGATCAGGTGGAGAACGAATTAACTTTGATAATATTCAAGTTGAATTTGAGCAAACCAGCTGCATCGGTAATTGTAAAAACAGCCCGGATAAAAAGCCAAAAGCAAGAAATGATTGGTTGAGCACAAACATCAATACGATGGTGACAGCATTCGTCCAGGAAAATGATTTTGACCGATCCGGTATTGGAATGACAACTTACTTGGGCACATCAGATCTTGCGGATCATGGAACGACTGTAGTATCTGGAGACAATATTAGATATACTCCTGAAAATGAATGGCAAGGACTGGACACTTTTAATTATGTGGTCTGCAATTTCTTTGGATGTGACTCTGCGATTGTGATAATCAGTACGCTTTGTTCATTCTCCGGCGATGTTAATGAGAATGGCATTACCGGTACAGTTTTTAAGGACGTTAATATCAACGCTGTCTATGATGGATTCGACACCGGTCTTGATAGCGTACAAGTATTACTCTATGAAGATATAGATCAATCATTTACCGTATCTGGAGGAGATGTACTATATGATTCGACATGGTCAACTCCATTTGGAACTTATTCATTCAACGTGCCCGGAACAGGACTGACTGCAGGGCTTGCTGAAAAGAAGGTTGTAGCACAAATAAGTACTACCTCTGATGATGCGGAAGAAGAAGGTCCGGAAGGGGTCACCGGAGGGCCGGGCGACATGTATTTAAACAGTACAGATATTGAACTTACCGAAGATTTTGATCCGTCGTCAAGAGGTACTCAAAAAGTAGGATTGCGCTTTAATGGACTTAATATTCCCCAGGGGGCGACTATTGTCAGTGCTTATCTGGAATTTGATGCGGTTTCTGCAGACGGACCAAATAGTAATTCTAGTGTGACCGCTCTAACCATTTTCGCTGATGATGTAGATAATGCAACTACTTTTGTGACAACTGATTTTGATATCACCAACCGGATACCGACTACGTCCTCAGTCTTTTGGGAACCCGATCCATGGACCCCAGGTACGATCTATCAATCGGATGATATTACAACAGTCGTGCAAGAAATCGTGAACCGCGGCGGATGGATTACCGGGAATTCGATGGCCTTGATCATTACTGGAACCGGCTCCAGGAGCGCTGATTCTTATGATAACAACCCCACAGGAGCGCCAAGATTATATATTACCTATTTGGCACCGGTCGATGATGCTGAATTAGGTACGGCAATATTTGCTGATAATACGGGTGTCCCGAAATATAACCCATGGGACGGTCTTGCATTTACCACCGAATCTTCAATGGTCAACAATACAACTCGATGGATTACAATGGAAGCTGCAGAAGCGCCAACGAGGAATGAAAAAATCGTGGTTGGTACAGGAGGTTCAGTCTATTCCAACGGAACAACTTCCGTGCAAATATGGAATGGAACATCTTGGTCTTCTCCATCTTTTAATCCACTGGCTACTGGTATAACCGATGCCAGAGATTGGGGATTTGCAATTGCTTACGAACATTTATCCGGAGATGCGATGCTCGTCTGGAATGATGGCACCAACTTAAAATATAATATATGGGATGGCACCAATTGGGATAGCCCGACAACAATTACAGCCTATACAGGTAATGAGCCATCTACCATGCGTATTGCTGCCGATCCGAGATCGGATAAAATGATTTTAATAGTACACGATAAAGTATTTCCCAACGGTGTCTACGGCTTGACCTGGAATGGTAATAGCTGGACTAGCTCCACTCAATTTGACAATGAAGGAGCAAGTGAAAATTCAATAAGTGTTGCTTTTGAGTTCAATAGCGGTAGTGCTATGGCCATGTATGGCAAAGCTAGTAATGACACTGGAGATGATGCGTACTTTAGAACATGGGATGGAACCTCCTGGACTGCGGAAGACACCCTTGTACCACCGGTTGGCGTCAATAACCGGCTGTCCTGGTCCCACTTGGCCTCAGATCCGTCAACAGATAGAATCGGGTTCATTGGTCATGGAACTGCAGGAGAAGTCTGGGGCGCCGTATGGGATGGGAATACATGGATAAACAAGCAATATTTTGGTAGCGAGATTATGTATTTCCAACAAAATACAGGCATTGCAGCCGAAGCAGTATCGGGACAATTTATGGCAATGTACCGAAAAGGTGCTCCAAATTGGTACTATAGGACCTGGGATATATCAACAGGATGGTCTTCTGAATCTACGGGACCTTCAGTAGGTACGGTAGCGGCTGCAGGCATTAGTGGTATGCTTATTAAAGGCAATGCCACTTCGGATACCTTAATGGCGGCGATTCATGATTGGGATCAGGATGTAAATTATATCCTTTGGAATGGATCTGCATGGGGTGTCCCCTATGAATTAGAATTGAATACAGGCGCCGTAGCTGCTGAGTTGAACGGTCCCGGACAACCTTATTATTTTCTGTGGAATGCCACGACATATGCACCAACGACCTCTTCCGGGTACTTTGTAATGACAGTAGATACTACCAACCTACCTGATGGATTCCAACAGTTCAGTACTGATAATATAAAATCTGCGCAATTTGCAGGAACCAGCGATGCAGATTGTTCCAATAATTTTGGATTATTCCCACATAATCCACCAATTGCCAGACCAGATACAGCTTATGTAGACGTGGGCACTACGGCTACCATAAATTTAATAGCCAATGATTCAGATCCGGAAAATACGCCGCTTGAGGTTGTCATCCTTACCAACCCTCCAAATGGTTCTGTTGTAAATAATACCGATGGTTCAGTTAACTACACACCAAATCTGGGATTTACCGGTACAGAATCATTCACATACGAAATATGTGATAAAGGCGTACCAATCATGTGCGACACTACTTTTGTCACTGTCTTTGTCCAGGTATTCAACAATGATCCACCTATAGCAGGCAATGATTATGATACGACCGGTATAGATAAGGATATTTATACCTCGGTACTCTCCAATGACTATGACCAGGAATTTGGCGTCCTTACAGTTAGTCTGAATCCAGGAATAACACAACCTTCCAATGGATCTATTACGCTGATAACAGGCAATAAGATTAGATATCTCCCGAATCCTGGTTTTGTCGGCGACGATCAATACGAATACATTGTCTGTGATGATGAGATTCTATCATTATGTGATACGGCTACCGTATTTATTCATGTCAGAAATACACCGCCTGATGCAAGGAATGATGGGGCGATTACGTCCATGGATGTTCCAGCAGCAATTGATGTTTTATTTAATGATGTTGAACGCGACGGAGAGGATCTCATTCTTGTAAGTGCTGGCACAGATACGATCAACGGTTTGACCTCAAGAGGAGGGACGGTTACCGTTAATAACAACGGTACTCCTGGTGTACCAGATGATGATTTTATAGATTATGTACCACCTCCGGGATATATAGGTCTGGACACATTTTATTATAAAATTAATGATTCGGGGACACCTACAGCCTCAGATAGAGCGCGCGTAATTGTAAGAATAACTGAGTTGATCGATTTAGAATTGCAGAAAATGTCGACCATTCCGGAGCCGGTATTTGGAGAAGATGTAACTTTCATTTTAACCTTGCTTAATAAAGGTCCGGGTATCGCTACAGATATATTTGTGGTTGATGTTCTGACCAGTAGTTTTGCTTATGTCAGTGATAACGGTGGTGGCTCATATGATTCTGGCCCGAGCTCAGGCGTATGGTATGTCGACACGTTAGGAGCAAATCAAAATATCACGCTTCAGATTGTTGCAACCTACATTGATTTATCTAATGCCTTCAATATTACGGAAGTTTATAAGGTCAATGAGAAAGACATAGACTCTACACCTAATAATGATGATGGAGATCAAAGCGAAGACGATGAAGACATCGTAACTTTCCTAGCACCATTTTGTCCTACTGCTACCACTAATCCCCATATTATGTATTATCGGAAGGAATGAGTTGGAATCCCATTTCAATTTTCAATTTAGTATCATTATAGCATTGAATCATTATAGGATTGTCTAAGTGCTTACGCATGCACTCCTTTCGCTTTGAAATGCACCGTTTAAGGGCTTCCGCCTTCACTCCCTTCGAGCACTGTCGAGCTCGACCCTGCGGGATCGGTCGTTCATCCTCCTTTTCAAAGAGCCTGTCCCGCGCCTTTCGCGGGAAGGTGGCCGTAGGTCGGAGGATTTGCTCTTGCTTGCAGCACCCTCTTAGAATTGTGATATTTAGCACATTGCATTATTTATGGTCCTCCTTTTCAAAGGAGGTGGCCGCAGGTCGGAGGATTAGCTCTTGCTTGCAGCACCCTCATAGAATTAAGCTCTTTTTACGCTGTTGAATAATTTTAAATTCTCATCAATTACGATCTATCTTGTATTGTCACACAAAAGCGGCTATAGATAAACGATATCATTTGAATGTATAATTAACATATATTAATATATATACATATATTAGCACTTTGGTGTATAATCCGGGGGGAAGAAATTAGAGATTCACAAATGACCAGAATCTCAAACTTTCTTAAAAAGGTGCGCACCTGATAGAGAATTGTCACTGTTGTTAACGTACCTGACCAAAATATCATCAAAGATTGGTCTGTCTGGAGATTCTGGATGGACATTCGCTATTGAGCCTGGATACTTTCACCTTGTTCTTAGCAGACTTTCCGGGCACTATCCAGTAAGCTCAATGAGCTTGTATGATTCAGCCAACGTTAATCGCGAAGATTCTTTTCTCCGATTATTGCATGACCGAATCAGCCCTGCATGAATAAAATCTCACAATGCATTGCAGCTGGTATAATTATAATTAGTTCTATGACTAATGTATTCGCTCAGTCCCATTACCTGGAAGCCGAATGTGGTGATGTAGGCTTAAATTGGGACATTCTTGTAGATGGCAACGCCTCCAGATCAAAATATGTAAGTTATCCATCAGGTAATGCATTTACTACTCCTTCTTCCTCTTCAGATGATTATATTAGGATGACACTTACATTAACTTCTTCAGGCACCTATAAAATGTGGGGAAGAATTATCGCTCCAAATGCAAGTGATGACTCATTCTGGGTCCGTGTGAACGAAGGGACATGGTATAAATGGAACGATATTGGAAACAGTTCTTCCTGGACATGGAAACAAGTCTACGACTCTGACAATGGAAATACAAATATTAATTTTAGTCTTGTATCCGGAACCAATACAATTGACTTCTCATACCGTGAAGATGACACTTTCCTTGATAAAATATTTCTTACGACTACGACTTCCACACCTTCAGGTTTAGGAGGAGATGATACATCTTGCCCTGAAACAATCTGTTATGCAGTAGCAGATGATCTGGACGACCTGGTCACCATGGACAGATATACTGCGGGTAATTTAACAGTTATTGGTGGCACCACAGGAGCAAGCAATATTGAGGCACTGACGATCAGCCTTGATGGCGATACAATATTTGCTATGAATGATGCCACTTTTGGCTGGTTGAATAAGTCGACTGGAGCATTCAATTCCATTGGATCCGTAGGTTCTGGAACCGGTGGACAGGGCACTGTAAATTTTGGAGATGTAG
>JAJCYJ010000290.1 GCA_029262975.1 Saprospiraceae bacterium | reverse complement strand
TAACTAGTTTTAGCCAATCTTCAGTGGGTGTCTGGTTTTTAGAAGTTGTAACATTTATTTGATCTCCATTTTCAAGTACATATCCCATAGGGACCAGTTTGTTGTTGACTTTTATCGCAGTAGCCCGTGCGCCGACATCAGTATGAATGTCAAAGGCAAAATCAAGAGCTGTCGCACCTTTTGGTAGAATACGCATATCTCCTTTAGGCGTGAATACGTATACTTCTTCACTAAATAAATTAGTTTTAAAATCGGCAAGAAATTCAATAGCATCGCCATCTTGTGTTTCTAATAGATTTCTAATATTATCTAACCATTGTTCATATACGTTGTCATCACTCTTAATGCCTTTATATTTCCAATGAGCAGCAAATCCCCTTTCCGCAATGTCATTCATTCGCTCACTTCTGATTTGAACTTCCACATATCTTCCATTGGGTCCTATGACCGTAGTATGAAGCGACTCATATCCATTTCCTTTAGGACTGGTAATCCAATCTTTTAACCGCTCAGGTATCGGTTTGTAATGATCTGTAATTAAGCTATAGACCTGCCAGCAAATTGATTTTTCTAATTTCAAAGGGACATCTACAATGATCCTCACGGCAAATAAATCGTAAATCTCTTCAAATGCTACTTGCTTTGTTTTTATCTTATTCCAAACAGAAGAAATTGCTTTTGGCCTGGCTAATATTCTATAATGTACATCCAAATCTTCTAAAGATTTCTTGAGCGGATCAAGAAATACTTTCAAATACTTTTGCCGATCCTGTTCGTTATCCTGGATCTTCTTTTGTAATTCTCTATAATTGTCGACATCTGTAATTTTCATACAGATATCTTCAAATTCAGTTTTAATTTTATATAATCCAAGACGATGGGCAAGGGGAGCATATATAAACATTGTCTCTGCTGCAATTTTTAGTTGCTTGTGCTGGGGCATTGGATCAATCGTACGAAGATTATGCAGACGATCAGCCATTTTTATTAATACAACCCTTACATCATTGACAAGAGTACTGAGGACTTTTTTAAGGTTTTCTGCATTTTCTGTACTTAGATTATACAGACCATCCAATTTAGTTAGACCATCAACGATCTGAGTTACTTTAGGTCCAAACAGTTCATATATCTCTTCGAGATTAACTGGAGTGTCTTCAACGATATCATGCATGATAGCACAGATGACAGCTGTGGGTCCAAGACCGATCTCTTCATGACATATTCTTGCGACTTCGAGAGGATGCAAAATATAAGGCTCCCCCGACTTCCTTCTCTGAAAACGATGAGCCTCAAAGGCCAAATCAAAGGATTTTAACAAATTTGACTCATCATCATCCTTAAATTTTGGTTTCAATGAGGAGATTAGCTTGTCATATTCCTCACGAATAACCACCGATTCATCGATGGTATACGTATTGGACGTTATAGGCATATGTGTTAATTAGATTTAGACCGAATCTAAGTTAATACAAATATTTCATATCTTAAGATCACTTTATTTTGGTTAAATTTTATCCAATATGAGATAAGGGATTATCTTTGCCGCCTGAAATAAAGAGCGGGTGTGGTGAAATTGGTAGACACGCTAGACTTAGGATCTAGTGCTTCACGGCTTGGGGGTTCGAGTCCCTCCACCCGCACATAGAAAAATTGGAGATTTAGCAAGGGACTATGTATACCTGAACTTAAAAAAGTCGACCGAAGGAGGTCGCTGAGTTCAAGCTACAAAATGAAAAGGATATAAGAATAATTGTCTCAAGTGTTTTAGTTGAGTATTCCAGAATTAATAACTCATGAACATACATCCTTTACTCCATAATTAAATAATGAAAGGCTCGGTGACAGTATTAAGAAATTTCCTGACCGGTACAAAATCTTTCGCTTAGGAATGCTAGATATCATTCCCTACAGAATTTATCATGCCTGTGTTATATATCCTTTCATTAAGTGTTTGCTTCCATAAATAAAATCAGATGAAGACAGAATTAATCGATAAAGGAGATTTATCGTCTCAACTTACTATAGTAATTGAACCTGAAGACTATAAGTCGGAATTCGAAACTGAGCTTAAAAAATACGGTCAGAAGGCCCATATCAAAGGATTTAGAAAGGGTAAGACTCCTATTACAGCCATAAAAAAGATGTATGGTAAATCTGTTCTTGCAGAAGTCATCAATGGCAAGCTTCAAAAGACGATAGAAAGCTTTATTACAGATGAAAAACTGGATATTCTTGGAAATCCACTACCCTCTGATGATCAAAAATTAATTGATTTTGATCTGAAACATATGGAGGCCTATGAATTTTCTTTCGATATCGGGCATGCGCCGTCGTTAGAAGTTGTGGGAGCCAGTACAGATAATCAGTATGACCATTATAAAGTTACTGTCGAAGAAGGTGATATTGATGAACAACTCACAGAACTTCAAAAGAAGATGGGTGAACAGATCGAAGTAACAACACCTATTGAAATCCTGGATATCGTTTCATTGTTCATTTCAGAAGTAAATCCTGTCACCGAAGCTTCATTTGAGACAGAGATATCGATCATGCCTGAGAGAATGAATGAAGCATACAAAGATGAATATATAGGGAAAGAAGTAGGCTACGAAGGACAAGTAGATATCTTCTCACTGGAGAAGGATACTTCTGAGGATTATGTAAAAAAGTACTTTTTAAAAGATGCACCTGATGACGTCACCGGTCAATTTAATGCTAAGGTGACAAGTATCAAACGATTGCAACCAGCAGAAATCAATGAAGACTTCTTCATCAAAGCTTTTGGAGAAGATACCGAAGTCAAGACAGAAGAAGCTGCACGTGTTAGGTTTCGTGAAGATTTGGAAAAGTTCTATGATGCCCAGGGAATGTCCATTACGAAGCGAAAGATTATGGAAGCTTTAATAGAGAAGAACGAAATGAAATTCCCGGATAAATTTCTTAAAAGATGGCTTCTTTCATCTAATGAAGAACTCAATGCGGCACAGTTAGAAAACGAATATGAGGGTTTTGCTCAAAATCTTAAATGGACGTTGATTAAGAAGGAATTGAATGAAAAATATAAGATAGAAATAAGTAAAGAAGATATTAAACTGGCGATGATTGAGAAATTTAAAGCCCAGTTTGCTCAGTATGGATATGGTATGATGGGAGAAATTGACTATGATGGCTTTGCAGAAAGAATGATGCAAAACCAGGAATCTGTCCAAAAGGAATATGAAGAAATATTGGCCGAACGCATTATGGATAGGGTAGTAGAAGAAGTATCCTTAGTTGAAAAGCAAATAGCTGTCGAAGAATACAAAGAAATAGTTGAGGAGTTGAGACAAAACAATGGATAGGGTAATAGTGTTATAGACATATTATCATTAAAAAAGAGCTTAAACAAAAATTATGTATAGTCAGGACGAATTTAAAAAGTACTCCACGAAACACTTAGGGATGAGCAATATGCATCTCGAAAAATATATGGCTGGTACGAACATACCTAATATAGATGGATTCACACCACAAGTAATTGAAGAAAGACCGATGAATATCGTGGGAATGGATGTCTTCAGTCGCTTGATGATGGATCGAGTTATATTTTTGGGTGTACCCGTTAATGACTATGTAGCTAATGTCGTTCAGGCACAGCTTTTATTCCTCGAATCCACTGACCCTAAAATGGATATCCAAATGTTTATAAATAGTCCCGGGGGCTCTGTAATTGCCGGACTAGGCATATACGATACCATGCAATACGTTTCTCCTGACGTTAATACAATATGCACAAGTCTTGCTGCTTCTATGGGTGCTGTGTTATTATGTGCTGGTAAGAAAGGAAAGAGAAGTTGCCTTCCTCATTCAAGAATTATGATTCACCAACCTTCAGGCGGAATGCAAGGCCAGTTTTCTGATATGGAGATCTCATATAACCTTATTAAGGATATGAAAAGAGAACTTTATGAGATTATGGCAGAGCATACGGGTAAAGATGTCGAACAAATAGAAATAGACTGTGATCGCGATAAATGGCTTAAGTCAGAGGAGGCAAAAGATTATGGTTTAGTTGATGAAGTCCTTACTCGAAAAAAATCTTCGTAACTTAGACTCCCATGAGCACCAGAAATACCCCGAAATGCTCCTTCTGCGGCAAAGATAAGAGTGACGCACTCCTACTTATTGCCGGTGTAGAAGGACATATATGTGAGTCTTGTGTAGAGCAGGCAAATGACATAGTTGCTAAAGAACTAAAGAATGACTTTAGCAAAGAAAAGGAACAGTTTGCATTACCCGAAGGGATTACACCTACCGATATTAAGGGGTATCTCGATGAATATGTAATTGGTCAGGATGAGGCGAAAAAGTATTTATCAGTAGCCGTCTATAATCATTACAAGAGACTTAGATATAATCGAGCCTTGGATGATGTAGAATTGGAAAAGTCTAATATCCTATTTGTGGGAGATACAGGAACTGGTAAAACCCTTCTTGCGAAGACAATTGCAAGGTTTTTGGATGTTCCTTTTGCGATTGTGGATGCGACTGTATTTACTGAAGCTGGCTACGTCGGAGAAGATGTAGAGAGCATGCTAAGCAGACTACTTCAGGTGTGTGACTACAATGTAGAAGCTGCACAAAAGGGAATTGTATATATCGATGAAATAGACAAAATTGCCAGAAAGAGTGATAATCCATCAATAACCAGAGACGTATCTGGAGAAGGAGTACAGCAGGCCTTATTAAAAATGTTAGAAGGTACAGAAGTAAATGTACCCCCTCAAGGTGGGAGAAAACATCCGGAGCAAAAATTGATCGCAGTAGACACTTCTGACATTCTTTTTATTTGTGGAGGTGCTTTTAGCGGTATAGATAAAATAATTGCAAAACGTTTAAATACACATATTATAGGCTTCAAAAACGAATCCCAGGAACGAATTGAAGAAACTTCGCTTTTGAAGCATATTATGCATAAGGATATTAAATCTTTTGGATTGATACCTGAACTCATCGGCAGGTTACCTGTACTCACATTTTTAGAACCTTTAACCAAAGATTCTATGATGCGCATTCTTACAGAACCTAAAAATGCATTGGCTAAGCAGTATATTAAACTTTTCGAACTCGAAGGGATTGAACTGAAGTTTGAAAAACCCGCCCTGGATTTTATAGCTGAAAAGGCCCTCGAATTTAAATTAGGAGCAAGAGGACTTAGATCAATATGTGAAGAAATCCTTACTGATGCAATGTTTGAATTGCCTTCAGATGGGAATGTGAAAAATTTTAAAGTAACGAAAGCATACGCCCTAAGACAATTTAATAAATCAAAATTGAGTAAACTTAAGGTGGCATAAATGAATATTCTTTAAAAATATGTGCTATTTAATATGATAATAAGTTATATTTAAACCGTATAAAGTATTAACGTACCATTTTTATACAACCACTTTCTGATATTTTCAGAAAGTGGTTTTTTATTTAGCCATATTTACAATCATGCGTTTATTCCTTGAATTATCATATGATGGCGACAAATATGCAGGGTGGCAGCGTCAACCAAATGTGACAACGGTCCAAGGCAGCATAGAGCACGCACTTCATTTAATCTTTGGAAAGGATATAGGAATAGTAGGTTGTGGACGTACGGATACAGGCGTCCATGCCACTTACTACATAGCGCATTGTGATTTGGATATAGCACCTGCTGAATGTGATCAGATAATTTACAAGCTCAATCAAATCCTCGATAAGGATATCGCATGTCACCGATTCATCCAGACATCGGAAAATGCGCATGCTCGATTTGATGCGATGTCCAGATCCTACCTGTATCAGATCCATTTTAAAAAAAGCCCCTTTAAAAATAACTATTCAACCCTTGTTAATTATGGCGATAAAATTGACATAGATCTTTTAAATGAGGTAGCCTCAATCGTAAAAAAGACTGTGAATTTTGAAGCCTTTTGTAAATCCCATGGATCCAATACGACGACCGAATGTCTGATTTCCACTAGCACATGGTCTATAGATCATGCTCAAGATCAGCTTAGTTATTCTATACGTGCCAACAGATTCTTAAGAGGCATGGTACGGCTGATTGTAGGAAGCTCATTAAGTGTTGCAACGCGAAAGTTATCTCTTTCTGATTTGAAATATCATATCTCAATGGGTACGAGAAGTCCACTCATGAGTAGTGCCCCTGCGTGTGGGCTAGCATTGGTGGGCGTCGAATACCCCTATATTAAGCGTTAATCATGTGGTCCACGTAAAGAGGAAAATTATCCATAAAGGTGTTTACCTTCTTTGCAATATTGTTAATTAGCGCTTCATCAGTAGTATGCGTTATAACCTGGTCTATCCATTCTACTAATTCGACACAGTCCGCTTCATTTAATCCACGTGTTGTCACTGCTGCAGTACCAATCCTGATGCCTGACGTAACAAAAGGACTCTTGTCATCATAAGGAACCATGTTCTTGTTGACCGTAATATCTGCTTTTACGAGTGCGTTTTCTGCGTCTCGACCAGTTACATTTTTGGATCTCAAGTCGATCAACATCATATGATTATCTGTTCCTCCGGAGATGACCTTATATCCTTTATTAACAAAGGCTAAGGACATCGCTTTTGCATTTACGATAACTTGTTTGCCATAATCTTTGAATTCCGGAGTCAATGCCTCTCCGAATGCGACGGCTTTTGCAGCAATTATATGTTCTAACGGCCCGCCCTGCATGCCTGGGAATACACCACTATTAAGGACTGAAGACATCATAATCGAGTTGCCTTTCTTCGTTTTTTTACCCCAGGGGTTTTCAAAATCTTGACCCATCATAATGATACCACCTCGGGGGCCCCGTAACGTCTTATGAGTAGTGGAACTTACTATATGACAATGGGGGAGAGGGTCCTTAAGATGACCTCCAGCAATCAACCCCGCCGGATGTGCAATATCGGCTAACAACAGGGCACCGACTTCATCAGCGATGTCCCTAAATCTTTTATAATCCCAATCTCTGCTATAAGCAGATGCACCACAGATAATTAATTTAGGTTTGTGCTCCTTGGCCAAAATGTGCACTTTATCCATGTCAATTGTGCCTGAATCAGGCTCCACTCCATAAAAGAAAGGTGTGTAGACTTTTCCGGAGAAGTTAACTGATGAACCATGCGATAAATGACCTCCATGTGATAAATCGAAACCTAAAATGTGATCACCAGGCTGTAAACATGCCAGGAAAACTGCCGCATTCGCCTGTGCTCCTGAATGAGGCTGAACATTGGCATAATCGGCACCGAAGAGCATCTTAAGACGATCTATAGCTAATGTCTCAATTTCGTCTACCACCTCACATCCACCATAATATCTTTTACCGGGATATCCTTCAGCATACTTATTGGTCAGACATGTGCCTGCGGCATTAAGAACGGCCTGGCTAACGAAATTTTCAGAAGCGATTAATTCTGCACCTGAACGCTGTCGATACAACTCCTTTTCGATTAATTTAAATACACTGTCCATAGGAGATATTAGATTGACTTATTAAGAAAGTGCAAATGTAACATATACAGTTTTTGTTAATAGGATACGAGCAAAGAAATTGTCGTTATAGATTCTCTTGAATTGATCTAAATAAAA
The DNA here is from genome assembly GCA_029262975.1 of Saprospiraceae bacterium. GTDB lineage: Bacteria > Bacteroidota > Bacteroidia > Chitinophagales > Saprospiraceae > JAJRXG01. The sequence goes on along the minus strand of JAJCYJ010000290.1, from coordinate 6,998 downwards.
AAGCTCCCTCAAGTGATGAGAGAGCTTTTTATTCTTAAGATGTACTTTTTAAAATTAGTCTATCTATTGATACCAAGTGCCTTAAGCGTTTCAATATCCATTTGACCGACTGGTAATCCGTTGTCTCTTTGGAACTTAACCAATGCCGCTTTAGAAGCTGCTCCAAAAGCACCATCTATTCCAGCAGTTCCTATGTTGTATCCTTTAGCTACAAGAGCCTCTTGTACTTTTCGATACAAGTCAGGCGTGATGTCTGACTCACATACTACTTCTTTCCATTCTGTGAAGCCACCCGCTTTTACAAGAACGCGCTTTGTAATATTGTTGTATTGCGCAGCAGTCTCTGTAGCATCTGTAGATGCATCTGCAGCTAGCTTTTTATATGTTCTTGTACCGTATTCTGCAGGAATTTCAGTTGAACTAACAGCAGCGTCAGCAGAAAGCTTTTGATAAGATACACTTCCGTATTGAGCTGGAATCTCTGTAGTATTAGCCATAGCATCAGCCGTCAGCTTCTGGAATGATCTGTTTTCATAAACATTACAATCAGCCAATCCGTCTGTATCTCCATATGTAATAAACTCGGTTCTTCTGTTCTGACTTCTACCTGAAGCTGATGCATTAGATGCAATTGGCTGCTCCTCTCCAAGACCTTCATAACTAAGCCTGTTAGCTGCAATACCCGCTTTGATTAGCGCTTGATATACGGCTTGAGCTCGTGCTTGAGAAAGAGCTTGGTTGCTCGATGCGGAACCTACATTGTCAGTATGTCCAACAAGTTTTGCTGTTACAGTAGATTTGCTTTTTAGTAATTGCTCCAATCTCTTGATTTCAGCATTCGAAGAAGCTGTCAATACTGCTGAAGCTGTTTCAAAATTAACATTTAACAAAGAACTCTTACCACAAGGAACAATCGCAGCAGCTGCAGGACTTACAAGCTTCTGATAATTACGAGTTGTATAAACAGCAGGCACCTCTTCTATTCGGGTAGTTGCAGGAGTTTTCAATTTCTGATGAGAGACAGTCTCATATCTTGCTGGAATTTCAATGGTTCTTGTATGCGCTGGCTTTACCAGTTTCTGATAACTCCTCGTACCATACTGAGCTGGTATAGCTTTAGATTCTGTTCTTGCCGGTGACTTTAACTTTCGAAAAGTTCGAGTCGTATATTCTGCTGGCACCTTTGAAGACTCGCTCGCAGCGGGAACTGATAGTTTTCTATGGCTGACAGTCTCATAGACTGCTGGCACCTCGATTGTTCTTATACAATCGTCACCACTTGCAGTATAGCCTGATGCACAAGCTTTTCTTACTTGCTTAGAAATATTCCTGTATTGAGCCGGAACTTCTACCAGACACCAAACCCGGCAATCTTCAGGATTAGCAGATAAACAGTTTTTATCAGCTTTTCGACTCTCCCATCTTGTCGATGCAGCAGCAATCTGAATTCTTTCAGTAACTGTTTCGAATTGTGCAGGTATACGCTCTATCCGTGTACTTGCTTCCTGCTTAACTCTTTGTTCTGTTACTGTCTCATATCTCGCAGGAGAGGTTGTAATCGTAGAATATGCTTCTTTAGAAAGCACTTGTTCAGTGGCCGTCTCATATTCTGCAGGAATAACAGAAAGTTCAGTATATCCAGGTCTGATCAAAACTTGTTCAGATACTGTCTCATATACAGCTGGTACAACCTCAATTCTTGAAGATGCAGCCTGAACAAGTTTTTGCTCAGTAACTGTTTCAAAGACTGCCGGTATCACTCTTAATACAGTGTAAGATTCTTTCTGAATGATTTGTTCAGATACTGTCTCAAATCTTGCAGCGGTAGTCGTCAACGTACCAATCTTTCCCATATCTGTTCCACTTAATCCACCTGCGATAGCTCTCGGAGCTTCCTTAGAAACCAACTTTTCAGTGGCAGTTTCAAATTTTGCGGGTGTAATAGAAATGGAAGTAGCTGCTTCTTGTCTTAATTTTTGCTCTGATAATGTTTCAAATTTGGCAGTGCTGGCACTCAAAGAAGTTGCAGCTTCTTTAGTTAGTATACGCTCAGATGCGTTTTCAAAAACGGCTGGTTTGACCGAAACTTTAGAAGATGGTTCCTTTGTCAGGACCCGCTCAGTTACCGTCTCGTATTCATCTGCGATCAGACATTTTGCGTAACACTTACCCGGCTCAGATGGCATTCCAGCCTCTGGTTGCGCGATAAGTCCTGCAAAAGAAAATAGCAGACAAATGGTGAAAAAATAGTTTAGATTTCTCATTGTTTAGAAAGCGTTTAATTAATAATTATATGTAGATTAAGTTTAATAAAAGAAGAGACTCTTTACTTAATGACTAGATGACTGTTGATTTAGTTCTTTGGATAAGTAATGAAGTGCATCTCATATGTTGTTGGACACAAATTGAGACGGGAGATATTATCAAAAGTCACAATGTTCGGCACATTTTTCCGAAGAATTTTAATTTTTTCATGTTGATCGTAAAGAGAACTTTTTTCAAAACCCGAATTTACCAATCTTCTGTAACATTCGTGGGATAAATTAGTGTTTTCTAAACCTTTTTTAATGATACATTCAATTTCTTCTGCAATATACGGGTTTTCCTTAGTTGAAATCCCGAATAAATTGCGATTCATTATACCATCAGCCAATATCCTAAGTACATCATTTTCACTGTGAAGAAAGGATTTTATCAATACTATGATATCAGAATCATCTAATTGTAGAAAAAGTGATAATTGGTCTTCAGCATGTAATTTTCCGGATGACTTTATCAAATGTTCGAAAGCGGAATGATGCATAAAGCGTTGTTCGAACTTCAATGACTTGTATTCTTTAAAGAATGCTTTGAGCATTTGGTCGGCTACCAGGGCTGCTTTATGCAGATAAACTTGTTGATACATGAAGTGGCGAGAGAGTAAGAATTTTTCAACTGACAGAATTCCTTTTTCCTCAATAACCAATTGGCCGTCGTGTACATTCATCATTTTGATGATACGATCATATCCAATGATTCCTTCAGCAACACCGGTATAAAAACTGTCCCGATTCAAATAATCCATGCGATCCACATCAATTTGACTTGAAATCATCTGAGTTAGGAAAGGTTTTTCATATTGACCTCTGAAAATGCGAATCGCTAAATCAAGCTTACCATCATATTGATCATTTAAGCGATTCATAATTTGAATGGTCAGCTCTTCATGACGCACAGGAATAATTTCGTGTTCAAGAGCATGAGAATAAGGCCCGTGTCCAACGTCGTGGAGTAGGGTAGCAAGCAGGGTCGCTTCATATTCTTCATCAGTAATTGAGGTCCCTTTCAATTTTAGATTAGTAATCAACCGATCACACAAATGAAGCGCCCCCAATGCATGATGAAACCTTGTGTGTGTTGCTCCAGGATAAACGATGCTGGACATACCTAACTGCTGAATACGCCGAAGTCGTTGTACATATGGATGATCGATCAGATCATATATAAATTCATATGGATAACTAACGAGACCGTATATCGGATCGTTGAATATCTTAATTTTGGACATCTGCCTGTATTATAGCATAATCCATACCTAATTAGGTCTTGCGATAATAAATATTCTTATAGAGGCGTTTTTTGATAGCGATGAGACTCACCCAGTATTTTATAACGAGTCAATACCACTAACCCATAAGCCAATTATATAGCGCACCTTTACCTTTCTAAACTTTAATAATAATTAATCACCTAACTAATAACCTGTATATGGCAGACGTGAAGATACTATGGGCAGACGATGAGATAGACATGCTTAAGCCACAGTTATTTTTTCTGGAAAAGAAAGGATACAAAGTTGTCACCGTAAGTAATGGACATGATGCACTGGATGTATTCGATGAGCAAAATGACATAGATGTCGTATTTCTCGATGAAAGTATGCCGGGTATCAGTGGACTGGAGACACTATCCAGATTAAAAGCAAAGAATGCAAATATTCCGATTGTCATGATCACCAAGAATGAGGCGGAAAACCTCATGGAGGAGGCGATTGGATCTCAGATCGACGATTACCTTATTAAGCCGGTTAATCCCAATCAGATACTTCTGACATTAAAAAAACTTACAGATAATAAAAGATTGGTAAGTGAAAAGACCATGACTGACTATCAGGTCGAGTTTAGGAAAATCCTGATGGAAATAAGCAGTGGACTTGATAAAGATGGATGGGTTGATATTTATAAGAAAATAATTCAATGGGAATTAAAATTGGATAAATCCAATACCACTGAAATGCAGGATATTTTGCAAATGCAAAAAACTGAAGCGAATGCTGAATTTTATAAATTCATTGAGCGCAATTACAAAAAATGGATAGCGCAACCTGATGAAGCGCCAGTGATGTCCCATAATCTTCTAAAGAAATACTTAGTACCTGAGATTGAAGAATCGAAACCTACGTTTCTCTTCCTACTTGACAATTTAAGATTTGATCAATGGAAGATTATTGAACCAAGTGTAACCGAGATGTTTAGAGTTGAGGAAGAGAAGACTTTTTTTAGTATACTTCCGACAAGTACCCAATACAGCCGCAATTCAATATTTGCCGGTATGCTACCAGCAGATATTAAGAAACATTATTCCAGTTTATGGTTTGATGATCATGAAGAGGGTGGCAAGAATAATCATGAGCATGAATTAATTAAGTCTCAAATGGACAGGTTGATAAGAAAGCCAATGTCTGTGGACTATACTAAGGTGACAACAGTCAGTAAGGCAAAAAATCTGAACGACAATATTTTAAATTACTTGAAGAATGATTTAACCGTAGTCGTTTATAATTTTATTGATATGTTATCGCATGCACGAACTGAAATGGAAGTTTTAAAAGAACTCGCAGGGGATGAGAAGGCATATCGGTCTCTTACCCTTTCATGGTTTGAAAATTCTCCTTTAAAATATGCACTTGAAAAATTAAGCGAAAAAGATGTTAAAGTATTTATCACAACGGATCATGGAACAATCAGAGTTCATCGTCCCAGCAAAATAATAGGTGATAAGCAGACTACGACCAACTTGCGCTATAAGAGTGGCAGAAACTTGAATTATGAAAGAAAGGATGTATTTGAAATTAGAGATCCTAAGGAAGTGGGACTTCCAAGTGTAAATATTAGTACGTCATACGTCTTCGCCAAAGAAGATAAGTTTTTTCTGTATCCTAATAATTACAATCACTATAATAACCTTTATATGAATACCTTCCAGCATGGTGGTATATCATTAGAGGAAATGATATGTCCTTTTATAAGATTAAGTAAAAAGTAATCAATCAGTTCAATGATTGCTTCATTTAAAGTAAAGACGAAAGCCGTAATAATCTAACTTTTGTTAGTAGGAGCAAGACTATCTTTTTCTTCTTCCTCGGCATTCTTCTTTTCGATCCTTTTTACGATGTAAATACTGAATTCGTAGAGTCCCATTAATGGAAAAGCAATCAATAATTGCGTCATTAGATCTGGCGGAGTGATAATCGCCGCAACAATGAAAATTATGACGATTGCATGCCTTCTGAATTTTTTCATAAAATCAGTGGTTATGATACCGATTTTACCAAGAATATAAGCGAGCACAGGAAGTTCAAATATGATGCCGGTAGGTAGCGTCAACATCGTCAAATAACTTATATAAGACGAGAGCATAACCGTTTGATCATTTGTATCACCAAATGAATATCCTGCAAGAAATGCAATAGCGAAAGGTGCCATGATGAAATACCCGAAGAGAACACCAAGAAAAAACAGGAATGAGCAGACTGCAACTATTCCACGGGCAGCTTTGCGTTCTCTTTCATATAAACCTGGTTTGATAAATTTCCAGATTTCCCAGAATATATAGGGAAACGAGAATAGGAACCCTATCCATAGGGAGGTTCGCAAGTGCGTTAAAAATTCTTCCCCTAATTCTCGTGTGATTATCTTGAATTGGGCAATTTCACAATTAGATCCGATTAATTGACATACTAATTCATTGGTAAAAAAGCTGGCATAACGAGGCGCATACATGATCCTCGTGACCGTGTCCTTTAAGAACCAAACTATGATTGCGATGACTATAATAGAAAGTAGAGATCGTACAATATGCCATCTCAATTCTTCGAGATGTTCTAGGAAAGACATTTCATGCTCTTCCTTACCTCCTTTTTTTACCAACTTCTTCATTTATGCGAATATATTTCAGCGGATCAAATGTACGCATGCAAAAGTGTAACTTTTCTTTCTTTGTTCATAATACGCAAATACACTCATTTCTTTTTGCCGCTAAATTGTTCGGACATATGAAAATACCTGCCCTTAGATACTAGAACAATCCTTATCTTTCGGCGCGATCTGAATCAACCTCAAACCCAAAACAATACATGTGTATATTACACTTCTGATTTTTGCTCTTAGTCTTTCATTATTAATTTTTGCCTCTAACAAGTTTATCGACAGTGCTGAGAAAATTGGATTGTCCTTAGGGATTAGTCCATTTATTATTGGTGTTACATTGGTATCGTTCGGTACATCGCTGCCAGAACTTATGACCTCTATTATCGCTGTATATTCCGGGACTTCAGAGATTGTAGTTGGAAATGTCGTAGGATCAAATATTACTAATATTCTATTGGTTTTGGGGATTTCCGCTCTTGCCGTGAAAAGATTGAAGATTGAAAGGGATATTATGAGCGAAGATATCCCACTTCTTTTTGGGTCGACAGTCTTATTATGGTTTGCATTGAGAGATTTTCATTTTTCACTATTCGAAGCCATTCTTTTTTTATTGGGATTGGCAGGTTTTCTCATGTATTCTATTCAAGATGGTTTCGATAAAAATATCATTAAGGTCAAAACTGGTATCGTAACATATATCATCCTTTTGTTTGCGGGTATAGCGATTTTTATCTCTGCCAAATACACGGTTTCTTCAATTGAATCCATGGCTATGGATTTAGATATAAATCCCTCTCTTATATCTTTGAG
>JAJCYJ010000289.1 GCA_029262975.1 Saprospiraceae bacterium | reverse complement strand
CTCGTCAAAAACCTTTAGAATTTTTTTTATGGGACCATCGTGGAATTCTTCTATGACTCCTAATTCATAGATAAATGGATAAGCTTTCTTTTTATTCTTTTCGAAATGAAGTTCAAAGTTATTGTAATTCTGAAGTACACTTAGTAACCGATGAATTGATTCTATTTCAAGGACATAGCCTTTCTTGCCTAACAGAAATAAATCTTCTGTAATGTCTTCATACTCATAAAGGTCAAATAATTCCTGTTCGGCAGACATTAAGGTGATATCCTTAACTTGTAGTAATGCCGTTCTTAACTGATCAAGATCTCGGGATTCTACGGTACTTTTAATAAGGGTCTGCCCCCCGACGCCACGTGCATATGTTAATACATATGAAATGATTTTATCAAATTCTAGTTGCTCACGGGTCTGTTGAGAAATCTTCATGATAGCCTAATCCTAAAGTTTGCAAAACTATGTTTTTTCAGTGTAGGTCACGTCGATAAATAACCTGATCCTCTTTAATTGTCTCAACAACTTGAATATCCTTAATGTTTATCGCCGGTTCCGTCAACGGATTCTTATCCAATATTACAAAGTCAGCGATTTTTCCAATCTCCAAAGATCCTTTTAATGATTCGGTCCGATGTTGTATGGCACTGTTAATTGTGATCGCCTTTAATCCTTCCCAGGCGGAAATTCGCTCGTCAGCTCCCAAAACAGTTCCACTCCTCGTTAACCTGTTAACAGCGGTCCATAGCAGAAACATCTGGTTGATCGGGGTGATTGTAAAGTCAGTATGATTAGTCGCCACAATGCCCATATCTGTAGCTGTCTTCAAAGGACTGAGAAATGAAGCCCTCTCTCTACCCAGGTTAGTTAGGTGCACCTCGCCCCAAAAGAAGGCATGATTGGAAAAGAACGAGGGTATAAATTCATATTCGCGATACCTTGCTAATTGATCTTTTCCGGCAAATTGTGAATGAATAACGACCGTGCGTTGGCCACTTTTTTCTACTTCTAACTCTTCTGTGACCTCATCGTGTATATCCAATAACAATTCGATCGAGGCATCTCCATTGGCATGCACATAGAGCTGAATATCATTTTTATAGCAGTGACTCATCAAATCTTGCAGATCTTTATTCTGAATAGTAGGAAAACCGCGACAGTCATGCACACATCCAGGAACCTCCGTCAAATAAGGCTCGCGAAAAAAGGCAGTTTTCCCTTGAGGTGAACCATCGGAAACCACTTTAACTCCCGCCAGTCTCAACCCATTAGAAGAGATTCCAAATTCGTATGTATTAAAAAAACTTTCTGCATCTATGAAACTTGCCAAAGACTCAACATCGATTTTCAATTGCTCCTGTTTGGCCATTTCTTGAAGGAAGCCATATGTCTTAAAGTCTGTCAAGCCATCCTGTGCTGTAGTTATACCATAGCTGGCATAATAATGTTGTGTCTTCTCAAATAATTGGACGAGCTCAGATGGACCAGGCTCAGGCAGTAATGGCAGTACCAGGTACATTGCCTTTTCTTGTAGCAGCCCATTTGGCACTTTAGAATTTTGTTCTCTTAAGATCAGACCGCCAGACGGATCCGGCGTTTCTACTGAAATATTGGCCAACTCTAGGGCAGCATTGTTGACGACACCCATATGAGCGGATACATGTAAGAGAAAAACAGGGTTATCAGGAAAGGCAAGTGATAATTCCTTCCTGTTGGGGTGTCGTCGTTCTTCGAGTTGATCCGGATCATATCCCCATCCTAACAACCATTCTCCAGGTTGCACATTTTGGTTGTCTCTATTAGATTTTATCGCTTCAAGCAAACTGTTTATACTTGTTACATTACCAACAGGTGGCGCATTCAAATCTGCCCAGTTGATTGTCTTCATTGCCATCGTAATATGACTGTGGGCATCTATAAATCCAGGAAGTAATGTGCGGCCTTTCAAGTCCTTAATGACTGTGTTATTGTCCTGATATTTTAGCACATCAGATGCAGCACCCAAGGCTATGATCTTACCTTCTCCAACTGCTACAGCCTCTACTTCTCGGAGAACATCATTCATTGTAAGCATCGTGCCATTAAGATAGATGGTATCAGCATAATTCTTCTGATTTTCTTTACACCCTTGTAGCAAGTAGAAGAAAAAAATGATGATTAAAAAGTGTAGTTTTTTAATGCCCCAATTCATCAAATAAATCTTTTTATTAACTGTAAAGAACCGAATATTCGGGAAGAAAAAGGCATAAATAAAAAAGACACCAACAGGGCGAACCTACTGATGTCTTTGCGATAAACTGTGTTTGGATTAATTGATGTCTTCTTTTTTCTCCAATTTTTCAATAGAGGCTGTTAATCCGTCTCTATTCAATTGGTCAGGTGCCCTGGTCAATGCAATTTTAGCGTGTACAAGTGCTTTATCATATTCACCTACAGCTGAGTATCCGCGTGCAAGGCCTACATTAACCGGCCATATGTCCCCGCTCTTTTCAAGATTGTACTTGAATATCTTTAATGCTTGTTCTTTTTGTCCCATTGTGATCAGTTGTCGACCGATCTGGTGAATTTGAAATACGCTGGCCGAAGGATGTCTCGC
>JAJCYJ010000288.1 GCA_029262975.1 Saprospiraceae bacterium | reverse complement strand
TTATACGTCATTAATCAACTATTAACAGTACTATACAGTTCTATTCAAGACGAATAACTCCTATCAAACCCTCTATAAGCATTAAAATAAAGTCTCGTGAATTTCAAATATCCCGCCCTATTCTTGTTATATATTGGCCTTGTCAGTTGTGGTCCAATTAACAGTGATCATTCTAATGAACAAACAACCACTGCTATTGAAAATTTATTCCATAATTATCATGAATTCAAATTGCGCATTAACCCACTTGAGGCAACAAAAGGAGGTGAGTCCAAATACAACGGACAGGTAGCAAATTATATATCGGATAAGTATATAAATGATCTGAAGAACAATTACACAGCTTTTCTTAATGAGGCAGAGAAGATCGATACTCAAAATATCTCTGCTACCCAATTATTAAGTCTCAAGGCACTGCAATGGGACAGCAATATAAAGTTAGAAGGTCTTTCTAATCCTGTTAAGACGTTAGCATCTCCAATGTATGACTTACCTACTTTTGAATTAATGCCTATAGCCCAGATCACTTCTCTACAACTTTATTTTAGTCAATTGGCGGGAGGTCAAAGCGTACATCCATTTAATACGCCAAAAGATTATACGGACTGGATCAATCGTGTTGATGAGTATATCGAATGGATTGATACGGCAATCTATAAAATGGAAATTGGAATTGCTCAAGGTATTGTTTTGCCGAAAGTTTTGACAGAAAGGGTCATTTCACAAGTGGAGCCTTTTATAAATACAACAGTGGAAGAGCATCTGTTTTATAAACCTATAATATTGATGCCCGATCATTTTACTACGATTGATCGAGAACCGTTAACGGATGCATTTGGTACAATGATTGAACATAAAATAATTCCGAAATATAAAGAGTTATCAAGTTTTCTTATCAACAAATACCTGCCTGCTTCTCGTGCCACGTCTGGTCTTGGCTCACTCCCTAATGGAACAGAAACTTATAACTATCTCATACGATTACATACTTCCACAGATATGTCAGCTGATGAAATATTTGAATTAGGAAAGAGCGAGGTAACACGTATCAGTCTGGAAATGGAAAAAATCAAATTGCAATTAGGCTATAACGGTGATTTAAAGTCCTTTTTTGGCCACATCAGAGATAGAAAAGAACTTATTCCATTTAGCGATCCTGACGAGGTTATTCAAAATTTCAATAATATTCATGAGCGCATGAAGCCACAAATTGCGGCATTATTTGACTTGAAACCCAAAGCTGGTTTTGAAGTACGCAGGACCGAAGCATTTAGAGAAGAATCCGCAAGTGCAGAATATATACCAGGTACCAAAAATGGTTCGAGGCCAGGTATATTTTATGTGCCGATTCCTGATGTTACAAGTCGAAATACCTTCATGGATGAAGCCTTGTTTTTACATGAAGCAATCCCGGGGCATCATTTTCAACTTTCTCTTCAGCAAGAAAATCAAGCGCTACCCAAATTTCTACATGCGGAAGGAATGGGTGTCTTTGTAGAAGGATGGGCACTTTATGCAGAGTCACTTGGTGTAGAGTTAGGGTTATATACTGATCCCTACCAATTATTTGGTATGCTCAGTATGGAAATGCACAGGGCGATACGATTGGTGGTCGATTCAGGGATTCATGCAAAGGGATGGACGAGAGAAGAAGCCATTCAATACTCGCTCGATCATGAAGCTGACTCTGAAGCGTCTATTACTTCTGAGATAGAGCGATATATGGCGACCCCTGGACAAGCTCTTTCCTATAAAATTGGTCAAATGAAGATCCGGGAATTAAGATCGAGAGCAGAAAATGCACTAGGTACGAAGTTTAACATCAAAGAATTTCATAACCAGGTTTTGAATTCAGGAAGTTTGCCCATGAAGTTACTGGAAGAAAAAATTAATAATTGGATTGCAACTCAAGACTGATAGATATATTGCCATTTATTTAAGCACACGACCAATGCAGTAGGTGTTTTATATGGATTGCCAAAAGTTGAACACCCAAATTTAAATAAGCATCAATCTCTTCAAGTGGTATTTATTTACGCAGACCAACAATGCCGCAGGTATTGCATATAGGTCGCCAAAGGTTGAAAAGCTTTGGTTAAAAATTAAGAAAGATCCTCAGTTGACGGCATTTTTGATTTTTTCAAAAATGGTGACAACTGATAATCTGGAGATCCCAATAGCATCGCTCTCCCCTCACCTATATCGTTTATAATATGACAAATTAAATAACCGTATATTATAGACTCTTTACTGTTTCAAACCAAGAAAGTTCTTTTTTTCATGAACCAAGACTATATTTAAACAGAAATAGCGATATTATTTAACCTGAAAAAGTAAAAGGATTAAATATTTCGAATATTCTTGATTTCACTATAGCTTTTTTCTAATATCGCTATAGAAAATTGATCTCCTGAGAATCGTTTCTTACAAACCAAATAATTGAAGTCTGATGAATCCACCACTAGTCTATAACCGAGAAATAATAATTAATGCTGATATTCAAAAAGTGTGGGATGCACTGATTAACCCTGAATTGACCAAACATTATATGTTTGGTTGTATACCCATTACTGACTGGAAAGTGGGCAGTAGCTTAATCTGGAGAGGAGCTGCTGATAACATAGATTATGTCACAGGTACGGTTGTATCATTTGTACCTGAAGATACTTTGGCCTTTACCGTATTTGATCCAAATGCTGGCTACAAAGACATTCCTGAGAATCATCTTACTTCGACGTATAAATTATCCAGTGTCCCGGGTGGTACTAAAGTGCATGTGTCGCAAGGTGATTTTAACAAAGTGGAAAATGGAGAAAAGCGATTTATAGAAGCAGAATCGGGGTGGAAAATGGCATTGGATGCACTGGCTAAAGTATTGGAACAGTAGATATTGATTCAAAAAATGACAGAACTGAATAAATTGAAATACTTAAAAATTAGAAATAAATGAATACAATGAAGATCATACCAATATTGACCTTGTTTTTTGTCATAAGTTTATCAGGTTGTGCACAGCTAGATATACCGCATAAAGAAGATCAACTTGCCATGGCCGTCCTGGCAGGACCAGAAGGTGATCGGGAAGGTGCTACAGTGTACGGCTTCGATAAGGCAGGCGCACTTGTTCAACTAAAAAAAGGGAATAATTCGCTTGTTTGTATCTCTGATGATTTTACCAAAGAGGGATTTCAATGTGTTTGTTATCACAAAGATTTAGAGCCATTTATGGAGAGAGGAAGGACCTTGAAGGCAGAAGGAAAGAACTTTCAGGAAATATTTGATATACGTGAAAAAGAAGCAAAAGAAGGCATTTTAAAAATGCCAGGAGACGGGGCAACATTACATCTTCTGGAAGGACCAGACGGACAATATGATGCCGCGACAGGTACGATAATCAATGCCAATTATAGATATGTAGTCTATATACCCTGGGCGACAGCAGCTTCTACAGGGCTTCCGCTCAAACCACTTGTCCCGGGTGGTCCCTGGATTATGGACCCAGGCACACATCGCGCTCATATTATGATCACTCCGCCGCAGTAACTGAAATTTATGTGTGATCCGTCCTGATAAAGGGAGACCTTTGCACGCTGCATTTTTTTTGGTCCTCCTTCGTAAAGGAGGTGGCCGCAGGTCGGAGGATTTGCCTGACTATGCAGCACTTTTTCAGAAGAGCGACTTTTGCCGTTATGCATCCTACTTGGGCTTTCGCCTTCACTCACTCATTATCAATTATCTACTGACGATCCGCATATAGCGGATGTCAGCACCTTGTACTGACAATGGCAGAGCCATATCAGCATTCTTATATGAAGCATTCTTCATTAATTTTCAATTATCTACTGACGATGGCAGAGCCATATCAGCATGCAATTTTCAATTTAGTCATAAGAGAAGGATTTACGCGCTCCCTCAAGGTTTCATATAGGTGCCAGCCTACCTCTCCAACACCTGTTCACTGTACCCTGGAAGCGATGCTCTCCTATAACTCTTTCGTATGTGCCCCGGAAGAAAGCTCATAGCTACCATCTGCTCTTGGCGTAATTATAAAATAACCTGCTGTCGGAAATTTATCTCCTCCAATATTGACTATCCCCCGCATATCCACCTGCAAATTGTAAAACCGAATTTCCTCACCCTCTTTTACGACCGTATAAAACCCTTTTGAGAACCATTTCATTTTAGCCACCACTTCTGGATTAATCCCCTCCAAAAGATGATCGTTGGTGGGAAAATATTCAAAAGGAAGCTTGTCATCTCGGAGCATGGAATATTTGTGCATATATAACCCATCAGTAGTTTTAGCTACTCCGTACCAATTAATATTAGCAATGCCTACTGGCATCGTCAATAAAGAATTATAGTTGATGCTTTGATTCGCTAACTCTGTTTTGAAATGATGCTCAACGTGCTTCTTAATACCTAATGTGGTTAATAAATATAGTGAGCTGACTACTATTCCGATGAAATTATATCTTGCACTGGAGCCTCTATTTTTAAATAAAAACCGACTACAAACTAATCCAATTAAAAGTGGAATAGTATAAACAGGATCAACCACATTTACGCTATCAAAACCTATACGAGCATCAGAAAAGGGTAACAACAATTGAGTGCCATAAGCTGTAAAAGTGTCTAATAACATATGGGTAAACAACGCCAACCATGTAAATATCCACAGCCTAAAGTAGCTAATGGATTCCGTCCATTTAATCTTTTGTAATACATAAGCGATTAGAAACGCCCCAAGGATGCTGAACAAAATAGAATGACTAAATCCTCGATGAATAGAGAGCATTTCAAACTTGTCATAGCATAAATAAAGGATAACATCAAGATCGGGAATCGTGGCTATGATTGCCCCCAGTAGTGCTCCCTTGCCCCCGATTTTCTTGGCTAAAACAGCTTCACCAATGGCCGCTCCCAAAACTGCTTGTGTTAAACTATCCATTATTTTTTTGCTTTAAAAAGTTGTCAGGGATTACGCATTTCTTGAATCCCTGATTCTGTGTGCCGTTTTTTTTTTTGTACGAAACGACTTACTCAAAGCCAAGCCCACCTTCTAATTATCACCTCACTGTCTTAGTTTTGCAGGTGTGAATCCCGATTGGTTAATAATTCATAATCATATTTTCTCCTAAAATTATTCGCTAAAAGATAACCAGGGAGGAAATAAAAGAAGGATTTAAGAATGCTCTGGTCTCGGAAGTTAGCACCTTCTGATTTGTAACCACGTAAAGAAACGAATCCTTCGGTTATTTCTATATCAGAGAGTTTCACTTTCGACATGTAGCCCATTTTCATACGTCCTCCTCGACACGATCGTTAGCTTGATATCAATTGAGTTAATTGATCGGAACAAATTACCTTTGGTTACCGGAACTATAACCAGTCGAGTCGCCTTAGTCATCCACCATGATTAGAGCATAAAAGTTCCATTGGTGTTATCATCTAAATGAAGAAAGGTTCAGTCATTTTTATCCTTCTATTGAGTACTTTGCTGTTTTTACAATGTGCTCAATCAAGCAAACTGCAAAGTCAAGGACAGACGATGGCACAACAATACTGCAGTAATTGCCATCTTTTTCCCGAGCCTGATCACGTTGATTAAAAAATATGGGCCATGGACGTATTACCTAAAATTGATGCATTCTATGGTGTTTATGAAGGTGTTAAAAGAGCTGACCTTTTGCCTGATTCTGTCACTTCAGCATTTATTGGCCATCTCTACCCAATTCAACCATTGATGGATTCAAGCACCTGGCAGTTTATCAAAGAATTCTACATTTCTAATGCTCCAAATAAGTTGTCCCCTTCTGACACAGACCTAATACTGAAATCCCTCGACCGATTTGAAAAAATATCTATACCGGCTCCACAAGGTCAATCACAAGTTGAGATAACAACATTTATAGATTACGATTCAACTTCTCAGGCTATCGCGCGTGGTAGCAAACGCGGAAGTCTGGGTGTCGTCGACTACTTTACGCATCAGCATAAATTTCAAAAGAGCAGATTAACAAGTTCTCCTCCTACGAAGCTTTACGATGGACATGTCCTGGAAATAGGAAGTTTGTTGCCTTCGGATATTCCTTCTGGAAGACTTTCTAATGAATTAGAAAATACATTGATCGACAAATTACTCCGGCCTGTGGACATGATAAAAATCGATCTTACACAAGATGGTCAGGATGAACTTATCATAGCAGAATATGGCAATATGATCGGTGGACTTAGATCACACATACAAGACGAAAAGGGAAAATGGAAAAAAGCTGCCACTTTAATCGAGCAACCTGGCGCAATTATGCTTCGTCGAGGTGATTTAGACAAGGACGGCCATGAAGATTTATTTGTCCTTTTTGGACAAGGGGACGAAGGGATGTTAGTAGTCTATAGCCGACCCAATGATGTCGAGATCCGGCGTCTTATTAGTTTTCCTCCCAGCTATGGATCTTCGTCTTTCAGAATAGTTGATTTTGATAA
>JAJCYJ010000287.1 GCA_029262975.1 Saprospiraceae bacterium | reverse complement strand
CTACCAAAATAGAAAATCAATTTTGATTCCGGTCCTACTACTTCAATGTCCCATATGACCTCAGATCTTTCAAGAATCTCAATGGAACCCGAATCATTTCGTTTATTTTGTCCTGTATATCCCGGAGGAACAATCGTCGTACTAAATTTCGAAATATATGCCGAATCCTGTCTAAAACCTGACATAGGATCGACCTTATTTTCTAATCCCGATCGCAACTCGTGACTGGTTCGATTCACGCTTAATAAGAACTGTATCGAGAGCGTAAGAATAGAAATTCCAATGATCAGGAAAATATAACTCTTGATGCTCCGTCCATTCCATGGAATTTTATATTCAAAATCCACAAATGCATTTTTTGCTTTTTCCTCCTGAATTCTGGCCAAACCTTGATGGACAGATGCTGAGGAAATTAAGAAGCCGCTATATTCTAATTTTATATTCTGACGGTGTGCTTCTCCAAGTACATCGTCCATCTCTTCAAGGCTCCGGCGATATATCCAGGAAAGTCCCGCAATTCCAACCAAACCGGCCATCAGAAGAAGCAACTGATGAAGCTCTAAAAAACAATACCCCGCGATCACAACAGAGCATAATAAAAAAATCATGCCCATCAGAATAATTCGACTACGCAAATGCACCTTAGCTAGTAAATCAAATGGATCGGACGCCTTCAATTATTTCAAATTTGATCGGTAACTCAATATTCTTTCAACTAATAATACAGGCACAAGGATAAGCCACCAGAAAGTAGCCAGAGACTTCTGACCTCTTTTGGTATTCCATCTCTTGATAGTGTTCCTGTCTTCAGTTCTCTTCATATAGTCGGGATGTAATATTCGATCATCCAAATGATCTATTCCTGTGAAATATTTGTTGAGCATTGAAGCCAAAACAACGGGTAAATTAGTTCGAAGTATTTCTTCTTTATTTATTTGGCCACATAAAAAAGCCTGGGATTTAGAATAGTAGTCAATCTTCAGTAACTCTGAAGATGGACTCCATTGAATAAAATTTTCAGGTAGTTCACTCCAACTGTCTCCTATGATAATGGTCCATTGCTCATCGTTTTCATTGGTCCATTCAATGTTATAAGGTAAATAAAATCCAGTTAGATCGATGACTGTCTTTATAATTTCAGCGTACTTATTTTCACTATCCCCAATCAATTTTATTTTTATTGGTGGAGTAAGTGGTCCATCGGGAATATCATTAATTATATTTGAGGTAACATCTGTACGATAGCTATCAGATACAACGCTCCATTCAGTCGAGAAATTTCTCCTATTTATTAATTCAGACTTATTCTGAATCTGTTTTTTCGGTAGATATTGCCATTTCACATGTGGCATAAGAGGTATGACAGGGCCTTTAAAATTAGAGAGAAGACTAAATCCATAAACTGTACTGCTATCTTCCTGTCCATTGAGATAATCAATAAAGCTCCATGCTGAATGAAAGTATTGACTATTGTCAGTATTTTTTTGATCAAAAGTAAATCTCATAACATCATCATTTTCGATGAGCTCGGGATGCATAACATTCTTATAATCGCTTAATTGCAATTCACTTTCAATCCAGTATAAATTACTTTTCTCATTCTGCCTAACCAGGGGTCGGGTCATTAAGAAACACAATAATCCTATAAATATTAATCGAAGCAGTAAAAGCAATAATCTCGAGAGTTGAATAGAACGCGCTGACTCAGAATCGAAAGATTGTAAAAATTTCAAACTTCCGAAATGCACAACATTTCTTTCTTTTTTGCTAAATAAGTGAATGAAAATCGGAATCACCAATCCTAATAATCCCCAAAGTGCATATGGAATGGACAGGGTCATCGGGTATCCAAATAATTATATCTTGAAATAAATTCACGAAGGAGACCTGGAATGTTGGATCTCATATAAACCTTTTCATATAATACACCCATATCCTCACAATACCGCTTTACATCATAAATATGCTGACCCAATTGCTCTTTGTATTGACGTGCGTAATACTTAGTATCTACTTGTACCTCTTCATTTGTTTCCAAATCAATGAATTTAGAATTTGGATCAAATTCTAAATTTTCTTCTTTATTACCGATCAAGTGAAATAATATAAGTTCCCTCTTAATCCCCATGAACGACTTAATAGTTGATTTAATGTCATTTAAATCCATGTATAAATCGGTAATCCAAAGATGAATGCCTTTAGATGAGGATGAATACTCATAATTATGATTGGCCGATTCTGACTCAAACAAAGAAATCAGAGACCGTTTCCAATGTTGTAGACCAGTTCCTTTAGGAAATACAAATGAGTAACTCTCCCAGGAAAATTTATCTGACTGTTGGGCCATTATGTAATTTAATGTTGCCGTTATAATTTTGGCAATATGTAATTTTGAAGATCCTTCTTCTTCATAGTTCATAGAAGGAGAATTATCTATATGAATAGTTAATTCTTGATCTACTTCAAGAGTAGATAATCTGATAAAGAATTTACCAGTCTTAGCATACATTTTCCAATCTAACAAACGAAGATCATCCCCCTGAGCATAAGGTCGAAACTGACTAAATTCCATGCCTGTTCCAAGTTTTCGGGATTTGTGCTTTCCAATTAATAATCCTTTACCCATATACCTTGCGATCCATTCCAATGAATGCACACTGTCTATGAGCGCAGCATCAAATTGGATCTGGGTATCTTTCATACTATCTTAATTATTTTGGATAACGCCGAAAGTATATCCGTTACTTCCATCTTTTCAGAAACTGCTTTAAAATTCAGAATGAGTCGATGGCGCAAAGTGGGATAGATCATTCTTTCTAAATCCTCTGGAATTACAGCATATCTCTGATTGAGTAGAGCATGACCTTTTGCTGCCAGGATTAAAGCTTGACCTGCTCTTGGACCTGCTCCCCAATCTACATATTCCTTTATTATAGATTCAGATGAAGTATCAGGTCTCGTTTGTCTTATAAGTCGGGTAACTGATGATATCAACCCTTTATCAATATGTACTTCCCTGCATAGTTTTTGAAGTTTTAAAATGTCATTTGCATTGCATATTACGGGCACTTCGGGCGTTGCACCGCCAGTGGTGAGTGTTAGAATTTGTTCTTCTTCAGCTTCACTGGGATAACCGACTTTAATGTATAATAGGAATCTGTCGACCTGGGCTTCAGGTAAAGGAAATGTGCCAGATTGTTCGATCGGATTCTGTGTGGCCAGTAAAAAAAAAGGTTTTGGAAGGTCATACTTTTTCCCGGCATAAGTAATATTATATTCCTGCATTAATTCTAAGAGTGCAGATTGGGTCTTAGGTGGAGTTCTGTTAATCTCGTCAGCTAGCAACATATTGGTAAAAACCGGACCGGGAGTAAATTTAAAGTAGCGCCGGCCTTTCTCATCCTCTTGAAGAATTTCTGTTCCAAGAATGTCGGAAGGCATCAAATCGGGTGTAAATTGAATCCGTTTAAACGAAAAATCCAGCGCCTTCGAGAGACTCTGGATCATCAAAGTTTTGGCCAGGCCCGGGACTCCCTCAAGCAGTACGTGTCCTGAAGCAAGCATGCCTATAATCAGTTGATCCAATACTTCATCCTGTCCGACAATTACCTGATGAACTGCCTTTTTGAGCTCTTTAATTTTAGAAAGAAGCTCACTCACTTGTTCTTCATTCATTTTATTCTCTTTTAAGCGGTCAGAGCATACATCACGATATTCACTCCAAATCGAGTATTATCATTTTTATACCACCGCTTATTCCTGAAATCGTAATCCCATTCACACCCATAATCTTTATTTGAATAAAGAACCCCTATCCTTCCATTTATAATTATCGCCTTAAGATAATTATGCACGAGGTCATCTCCCCAACCATTTAACTCTTGAGAGGTTGTAGGCGGTCCGTCAAATTTAAAAAAGCTGCTATATATGTTGTGATCATTTGGAATTTTGACAAGTGCATCATCTCCAAATATATCGGCCATTTGTGTTTCAAAAGATTTGGCAAAGAGACCATCAATATCATGATTGCAATCATCAGCGAATACAAATCCACCTCGATCTACATATGCTTTAAAGTTTTCCCTTTCCTCTTGTGTAAACTGTACTAATTTATGACCTGAGATATAGCAAAAGGGAGCATTAAAAATTTCCTTATTGCGCAATGGCACAATCACCTCATCTGTCTGTACGGGAATAGTAGTATATGTAACTAAAGTATGTAATAGATTGGAAGGCATGCGCTGGTCTGTATCCCAATCGCCGGAATCATACATTAATCGCGTAAAGACAAATTTTCCACCTTGCAAGCGGTCCATATATTATCAATTAAGTGATATCACATTTTCTTCTAAGCCCAATCCACCAGTGACATAAAAAAGCGAATGGTGCCCTCTCTTAACAAGGCACCAAATCGCATTCGATTATTTAAATTTAGATCAAAATCCGGAATTGTGCATTCCTGGGATCTTTCAATTTCTTAGAAATTACACAGCGTCGGAAAGACTCGTAAATGTAAAATCTCTAATTTTCATATATGGAATAAGACTTCCATTAATGCGAACCTGTTGGCCTAAAGTTTCCAGGTTATTAAGCATAATTATCGGACTTTCATTAAACCTGAAATTCTTTACAGGGTGCTTGATTTTTCCATTTTCAATAAAGAAGGTGCCATCACGAGTCAACCCTGTATATAACAAGGTCTGAGGATCCACATTCCGTATATACCACATCCTTGTCACAAGAATTCCTTTTTTGGTATCTTTTATCATGTCTTCCAGGCTTGCGTCTCCACCTTCCATTATTGCATTTCCTGGAAAGGGTAATGGCGCTACGCCTTTTTGATCAGCCCAATATTGGCTATATGCCAAATTCTTCACTACTCCCCCTTCTAACCATGTTGTCTTTTTCCTCGGTATCCCATCATTTGTCCAGGTGGAAGCAGGTACTAGTGGGTGTAGCGGATCTGAATAAACATTTACTCTTTCATCAACAATTTTTTCACCTATTTTGTTGCCTCCTCCTTCTTTTGCCATGAATGATCGGCCTTCATCAGCACTTCGGGCATTTAGCGAGAAAAACATGTTACGCAGAAGACCCACACTTGCCGCTGGTTCGAGAATAACAGTATATTTTCCTGGTTCAATGGCTTTGGCTTCTTTGGACATGATCGCTTTGTCAATAGCAATCCGGGATGATAACTCAGGGTCAAACTTGCTTACATCATTATAATCCCGTGTTACCCAACCTGAACCAGATCCATCATTGGATCGCATTGTAACTGTAAAATCTAATCCAGTAGATCGTTCATATGCTGAAAGACCATTGGAGTTATGCATCGCCGAGAAATTCTCAGAATCTTCGAAAAATCCTGCGGCTGTTACATCTTTTGATTTCGCTGGCTCGATACTTGAGGCGGCAACAGCAGCCCGGTAATCCGGCGAAATAGCAGCAGTATTTTTATTATAAGTAATCGAAGGATCGTAAGTCTGTGGTCCAAGAGGTGGCATAAATTCTTCCGATTCCGGAGATAATTGAGCCAGCTCTTCAGAACGTCTGACGACTTTTTCTAAAGACTTATCATCAAATTCTTCTATAGTTGCGGTACCTACCTTTTTGCCATAATTGGACTGTACTACAAGTGTTTGATTAGAACGTGCTCCTGCTGTCGATACAGTATTCCTGGCATATCGGATGTTGCCACTGTTATCACCCGATAAATTGACTTCACATCCATCGGCTTTTGAAAATTGAAGAGCCTTATCCATTATTTGCCTGGCCTCTTCCTTAGTATATATTGCCATTGTTTTTTGCTTTTAATTTGTTTAAATGTTTCTACCGGTATTTATAACATTGATACCGTTGAATCTTGAAGTCGAACAGCCATGTGAAACTGCACTTACCTGACTCGGTTGTCCTTTGCCATCGAAGAATGAGCCAAACATCCTGTAGTCACGTTGATCACATATTTTTGCACAACTATTCCAAAACTCCTGCGTATTGGATTGGTAAGCGGCATCGTTAATCATACCTTTTATTTTGCCGTTTTCTATCTCATAAGAAAGCGTACCTCCAAATTGGAAATTATATCGTTGCTGGTCAATCGAGTATGACCCCCTTCCTACTAAATAGACTCCTTTTTCTACATCTTTAATCATATCATTGATGGAATATTCTTCTGTACCGGGTTCTAAAGAGACATTTGGCATTCTTTGGAATTGAACATCGTTCCAGCTCTGTGAGTAACAACAGCCGTGTGATTCATTCTGATCAATCATATGTACCTGATCCCGGATCGCTTGGTAATTCACCAGGATACCATTGCGGACCAAATCCCATTTTTTACACTTTACACCTTCATCATCATATGCTACAGCTCCTAATGAGCCCGTTTGCGTTTTATCAGCAACCAGGTTGACAAGTTCATTGCCATAGTTAAAGTTGCCAGCTTTCCATTTGTCCAGTGTCGCAAAACTTGTCCCGGCATAATTCGCTTCATATCCAAGTACCCTATCTAATTCAAGCGGGTGACCCACTGATTCGTGAATGGTAAGTCCTAAATGATTTGGTTCCAGTACGAGGTCATATTTGCCTGGTTCGATGGATGGTGCATCAAGCATTTCCTTGGCTTGCAGTGCTGCGGCTTTTGCATCTTCGATCAAATTATATCTGTTGCGATAAAGCGTAACTCCTCCAGCACCCTGAACTTCTTCTGATGCATCCGGGATCAAGTATTCATAACCCATTCCCATAGGTGCTCCTAACCCTTGACGATTTTTAAATTTTCCTGTTTGCTTATTAATACATGTCACATTGATCAGAGGCCATATCCGATGTATGTCCTGATCGATATACGATCCTTCAGATGTAGCAAGATACTTTTGTTCGTTTACCTGGAATAAACCGCTATTGATATAATTAGCACCGTTCTCCATCGCTCTTGCATTAGCTTCAAGAAGCATTTCTACTTTGTCAGAGACCGGGACTTCCATTGCATTGACTTCTATCGGTGTTCTCCATGAGATTTCTCCATGACCTTTTTCAGGTGCAAGAATCACTTCTTCTGTCTGAATCTTAGCGTTTGCTTTTGCTATTGATACAGCAAGTTCTGTCGCTTTTTTGATGCCGTCAGGGCTCACATCGTTAGTAGAAGCAAACCCCCAGGTTCCTTGAGCCAAAACTCGGATACCGATGCCAAATGACTCTGTACTTACTGTATTCTGTACTTTTGCCTCTCTGGTAAATACATATTGATTAAGATATCTTCCAATACGTGCATCTGCATAAGTAGCTCCTAATCCGCGGGCAGTGTTTAAAGCCACGTCAGCAAGTACTTTTTTTTGCGCAACTGCGAGTCCGGGATTCAGCAACTCTTTTGTATGAATTGTATTACCCAATATCGGTATAGGACTTGCCAGAAGTCCTGCACCTGCACCAGCCATATAAATAAAGTCTCGTCTTTTCACGATAGTTAAATTTTATAGAGTGAATAGATTCTAAGCATAAGAACCATTAATAAGGTTGCAAAAGGTAAGAGATAATAGTTGGAACACTATATCAATTATCGGAATTTAGAAGAAAATTAAGATTTGATGGATTAATAAATCCAATTTCGGGATAAATCCGACGGTCTAAAGTCATTTTTACTTCTGCCAGGTCTCATAAACGCTTATATCCTTTCGAGATAATTCAATAGAATTGAAAATGGATGAAGTGGGCGAATTAAATGGCATTGAGTCTGAGAATATAATCAATGTTCATATTGGTTTGACCATCAATTGAATAAGAAGAATGAGATTAAAAGGTAAAAATTAATAATCGATATTATCAGAATTTCAGGGTAATAAGACCAAGTGTTTATAGACTGACGTACCGACTTTAATATGGAGTAAATATTTGCCTTTTTCAAGAGAAGGCAAAGTTAAAGCAAGCTGGTGACTACCAGGATTGAGTTCTTGATCATTCCATAAATGAAGGATTTTACCGCTTTCATTATAGATCTCAAAACCAACTTCGCTTCCCTCAGGCAATTTTATATCAATGAAGACTTGGTTATTATCCTCACTTATGACACTTTTTATCTGAATTTCAGAGTAAGTGATTTCGGTTTCTACCACAGGTGTGAAATCACTGGTATCATTAAATGAAAAAAAATGAAAGATGAGAAGGAGGGTACGAATCAAGATCATGGTTGGTTATTAAGAGCGGCTAATGTAGGCACCACAATTCTTATCATCCTTACAACTTATGTTAATTTATAAAAAATACAAGGAATGTGGTAACGGATATATTTGCGAATTTATATAGCTTAAAAAGTCTAATAAGTAAGAAACTCAACATGGGCCTAACAAAGAAAGGGCTTCTGTGATCATCTCTATACTTTCAGCTCCTTCTAGTGAGCCATGCTTATTAATTTTTAATTCATTTTGAAATAAAGGGCACTGTGCTACAACTTGAGCATTGAGGGCTTTTAATGACCAAATCATTGATTGCATCGCTTCTTCTCCTCGAGGTGGATGGGGGCAATATGTGAGAGCAAGGGTGCGCTTGCCATCCAATTCACCTGAGGTGGTCAACCACTCAAGCGCATTCTTTAAGGTTGCTGGAATATTAAACAAATAGGCCGGAGTCGTGATGATAACGCCATCTGACGAAGCAACAATCCGTCGCCAATTGAGCACAACATCAGGATATGGTGCCCGATCAATATCGGGGCTAAAAAGTGGAAGAGCT
>JAJCYJ010000286.1 GCA_029262975.1 Saprospiraceae bacterium | reverse complement strand
GATGAGCAGTTAGATAGAAAGGGCGAAGAATCTACTATTAATATTTATAGATATTGGTTAGATGGTATTTGATATATTTCTTAAAAAACTTTCATAGAGTACTGAGGGACTGTCTTT
Source organism: Saprospiraceae bacterium (assembly GCA_029262975.1). Taxonomy (GTDB): domain Bacteria; phylum Bacteroidota; class Bacteroidia; order Chitinophagales; family Saprospiraceae; genus JAJRXG01. Next base: position 7,223 of record JAJCYJ010000286.1, on the reverse strand, counting down.
GGATTCTATTCATTAATCTTTAATCCAAACAGGTTTGAACCGAGATTTATGTTCTTTGCCGATAACGTCTTTGTATAATTCCGGACGTCGTGCATTCATATATCTAAAACCACCCGAAAGTGCAATTTTATCCTTTGTAATGGTTGCTATCGCAATGCTATCATCAAATGACTTTATTTCAGTAAGCACTTCTCCGTATGGGTCAATGATCATAGAATTTCCATTTTTCAAATGTGTTCCGTCATATCCAATTGGATTTGTAAAGGCATAATATACACCATTATCGTATGCTCTTGCAGGAAGCCAGCGCATTAACCAACTTCTTCCTTTTGGGCCATCAAATTCTAATCTCAAAGAAACTGGGTCTGACTCTCTGTTCTGCCAAAATTTATCAGCTACATAACCTCTTCCTGGCATTGCAGATGGGGTACATCCTGTCACGTGGGGTGCAAAAATCAATTCCGCTCCTAATAAGGAAGTAGCTCTAACATTTTCAATAATATTATTATCATAACAAATTAGAATGCCACACTTCCATCCTAGCAAATCAAATATTTCATATTGGTTGCCTGCTGACATATGTTGGTTAATGAAGGGATGCAGTTTTCTAAACTTGGCTATGACTGCTCCTTGATGTACACATATATACGTATTGAATATCTCCTTTTTATCTTTTTCAACCAATCCAGCCAGTATTGGTATTTTGTATTTTGTTGAAATTTCAATTAACTGCTCGGTGCTTTTTCCATTTGGTATTTCCTCTGCTAATTCTGTTATTTGTTCCAAGCTTAAATCCTTAGTAAAGGTATATGCTGTAATAGACATTTCATGAAAACTAATTACGTCAGCACCATTGAGCTTGGCATTATTTGTCAATTTTTCGATGGCAGAGAGATTATATTTCTTATCACCGTCTTTGGGTTCAAATTGAGCTACTGCTAACTTCATATTTGTTCATTTATTATTTTTTTTCTGCATTTACACAACTGTGGGCTAAACGCGCCAATTGCGATTAGCGACACTTGACGTTTTAGTCATTGTCAGGCTCAGGGAATTCTTTTCACTATCTTGTATTTAGCCATTCTTTTAACACCTTGTTTTATAAATAATCCTCTTTTCATTCCAAAATTAAAATCTCTACTTGCAGTTGATGATCATATCTCCTTAAAGATATTCATATAATCTTTACGAGTAAAAAGTTTTTCATTATTAATTGAGACAAAGTAATGAACACGATCTTCCGTTGTAACAATACGAGTCTGAAGATTTAAAAGCAATCTGAATGATTCATCAATTGCTCCTAAAATAAATTCGATGAATTTAGTGGATTTTCCTTCCATATCTGATTTTTCCAAAGTGATCTTAGAATTTGATTTGTTATGTCAAAGGAAGGCTTCATGATACTATCATAGTATACGACACTTTACTTGATCTGCGAAATTATTATTTTAATATGCTGGCATCCAATAGTTTAGTGTGATGCCACATTTACTTTTTATCGATTCTCATAATTCTATAATAAATACGGTTGACTCATTGAATTTGCTTTATTGAGCCAAAAAGTTAAGCGCGATGCAATATGACTTCCCGAAGAGCCGCGTAGCGTCATCACACTGGCTAGTCCCATTTATGCTTTTCCTGAGTATTGATTTTTTCCTTTTGTAGGAATTCAAAAATTGAGATTGGGTTTTACCTATCCAAGGTGATCAAATTAAGCAAATATTCTCCTTTATATAATTAGATTTAAGAAACAATTTTCTTTTACACTTTAATCAACTTAAAAGATTTTTCCTGGAAAGCATTAAACACCTTAACAAAGTACACTCCAGTTGCAAAATCCTGAATATTTATAAGCCATTCTTCATTAGGCTGTAATGCGCCATCATGAATACGCGTCCCAATCTTTCGCCCAACCACATCAAATATATTCACTTCGAGATTGTCATAGAAGTATTCGCTGCCTATGTTATGAATTCGAATTGCATCGCTTGTAGGATTAGGGTATATCTGCAAATTTTGAGAAAGCGCTATTTCGTTGAAGGCCAGCCCACAACTTCCTTGCTTTAATATTTCATTATAATCTAAACGATTTATACCAGGGGCAATTTTCCCCTTGATTACCTCCTTTTCGATTTTTAAAAAAGATATGGCGCAAGCGATTAAATTAAATTGATCCTGATTTTTATTGAGTGCTATGATGTATTCGCTATTCTCCCTCAAGTCACCAAAATATAAATCACAAAACCCATGCTGAATTAAAAATTTTGAATCCTCCAATGTTCCCAGCAGTAATTGTTCTACTTGGATCACTTTGCCTTTGGAAGTACTTTCAATTACCTTACCCCTTAAGATGAGGTCAGCTTTTAATTCTCCCCTATTGACTATACTCTCACAAAATGAAGATGGCAAAGCACAACTACACGCAAAAAGGTAATGATTGCTAAGAAAAGTTATGACAATGGAAAATAGAAGATGTTTTATCATAACTTAGAATTATTGCTAGAGATTTTGAAAGTATCCTTTAGTTCCAGTCAATATTACTAACGAAAAGATTTGACAAATGGATGCCTGTTTAATATTTGTTCCAGTATTAGTCGTTCGTAGTCATTGCAGGAAGTAATATATCAGATCTAAGCCACAGTAAGCACCTTGCAGACTAGCAGATAATAGTATGTCGTCGACTCCGACGTAGTAGTATATGCGACCATCAAGGCATCTCGCTACCCACAGTCCTCGATTTACAGTTGTACGCTGAAACTCACGTCCGCTTTCATTGCATTGAAGATTCGTATGATTGTTACTACTGTCACGTTTTTGGTATTATTTTCTAATCTCGATATTTGCGCTTTCTTAACTCCAACTAATTTATCTAATTATTCTTGGGCCAATTTTCGGTCTTTTCTTACCTTTTTAATCATATCTCCAATGAGTTTAGTTTTAAGTTCAAACGCATACTCATCTCTTTCAAGAGTTCCTTTCAGTCCAAATAATAGGTCTTAAGCTTCTGATAATTTATATGATTTCATTATGACATTTTCTTAAAGTAGTGCATTCTAATTCTTTCAGCTTTTTGAATTACTCTTTTAGCTACTTTAAATTTTCTTTTTAAACCCATGTGTTGCAAATACTATTGTTTCAACTTCAGACTCTTTATCCCAAAATGCTAACAACCTATATTGAACCCAATTATATCTGGTACGAAACCCCCAAATTTCATTATTTAGCTTTTTGAATAGAGTTAGGTCAAGATATTTTTTTGTTCTGTTTAGGTTTTGAATTATCTTTTTTTACCTTAAAGTCTTGTTCTTTGATGAAAGCAAAAGCTTCCTGCAATAATTCTACTTCGTATTTGGCTTTCAAGACCTTTTACATTTAAGTGCACTTTCAAACATGCTAAATGTTTCGTTATGTGTAAACTTTTAGTTGATATTTCGTTTCTAATTTTCTATCTATCCTGGAATATAACAAACTTTTAGACGTCTCCCAGCGTCTTTCGATAAAGTAGAGATATGCTGTGGTCATCGTGTGTTGTGCGTAATTTAACCTTTAAATTTATTCCCTCACGGCTCCTTCCAATCTTCCAATTTAGTAGAATTCCGGGTGACCTGGTCGTGCAATTTATTTGCTTTCTCAGATAGAATCAATACAAATCCTTTTTATTTTTTCTTGACAAAAAATGCACTGAATAGAGCGACAACCATGCCAACTGGCAATACTTCCAAGTAGGTAATAAAAATAGCGAATAGAGGATTCTTATACATTTCCTTAAAATTTGCCATTTGAGTTGTTATGCTTTCAACTTGATCCGGTGCGCTATTTCTTATCACATGTGCAGAATATACGTCAATAAAATCCGGGGCAAATATGTAATAATATAATAAGCCAAAAACAGTATAAACCGTAGATGCAACCAGACAAATTAAGGCACCTGTTTTCAATGCCTGAAGAAAGCTAATCTTACCATTAAGATGATTGTTTCTGTAACTCCTGACCCCAAAATAAATTAAAGAAAACATGATGACCAATGTTGCTTATCCTACGACAGCGTTTCCTTTGAAAGCAGTATCGGAATACATCTTGTTAACCATGATGATTGCATTGGCTGTTAACAATGCACCTATCACCGAACCGAAAATTAAGATGAGCTTTTTCATATATACTAAATTTAAGCTTTACCTCAAAGCTAAAATATTGATGAACATATTCCTTCATACTTTAGTACCAATTACGCATAATCGGCATTTTCATACCAAAGTAGTATTGACCTTACTCCACAATTTCCATTCCTTATGCTTGAACAATGGTCCGAAACCTGTTTTTTCGTTTATCGTAGCCCAAAGCTTGGAAACATAAGTTGGTTCTTCGCTCTTTGCAGTGGGTGAACCAAGCTTCATAGTAGCTCTTGACTTTTGTTCATTTTTTTTCATTCGCCAAAATGAAGGAGCGTTCTTCAAAGTATTTGAAGTCAGAGTGCCAGAGCACTCTGAAGCAACTGAACCCGAAAGGGAGTCGAGCAATACGCGGACCCTTTTTAATTTAGCTGTAAGCCTCTTCGAGGTTCGCTTAGCCAGATGCCATGTATAGGCATCCGATCACGCCAAGGGGCGTGATTATGCACGCTAATTCTTTCCCATCGCTTCTTTTGACTCTGCAAAACCCACTATTTCTCACTATTAACTCTAAATTTTGGTACTCCCGATTGGTTAAATTCAGTCTGATTAAAATAAAAATTGGGTTGATGAATTATGCTTTGTTTGTCCACAAAAACAGTTTGTGTTTTTGGTTTTATTAATTGATAAGTTACCACTCCGGAAGGTAATTGTAGCATAAACTTAGACATCAAATAAGTTTGTCATCGTGGTGACCACTCAGGCAAGTAGCATTTAGCGAATAGAACCATCAGAGACTTAACTGTGCATTAATTTCTTTAGTTTCTTTTTGCAATTCATTGCTATTATAATTGGGATGATCGAGAAAAGCAAGCCGATAAGAAATCCTTTTAATGTGAATTTCAAGGTTTGAGGTGTTTCTATATCATGACGATGATTCCAAAATTCCACGATTTTTCCATCCTTTATTCTAAACACATTAATTATACTTATTGGGGTTTTAGTCTGTAATACAAACTTTCCAAATAATGTATTTGCATTAAAAGTACCTGTCCATCGAGTAGCAACTAGATCCCTTTCGGCAATTTGGAAATCTATTCTAGAGTCAAAATCCCCATGCCTCCAAAAGAAATCAGCTATATTCTTTTGTTCAATTGCACTTTCTGTTATCCCTTTTCTGGCTCCTATGTCATGCACTACATATGTATCTGATACATACCTGGAATAGTTGTCTGTGTTATTAGTAAACCAAAGATCCTGGTAAAAATTTCTTGCAATCTGCTTATTGACCTCTTCCTGAGTTATAGAAGTTATCTTTTCATCTTGAGCAAAAGAATTAATAACTAACAAGATAAAAGCCAACACTACACTAATGTTGCCCATAATAATCAATTTTAATAAATGCAATATATCTTTAAAGGCCACCAGGTCTTTAATCCAAAAAGTCGATTACGTAGTTGTGAAAGGCGAAAATCTTAGTGTTTGGCAGAAGGTAATTCGCCAAAGTGTTTTTTGTATGCCAAAGTAAAATTAGATGGGTGCGCATATCCAAGATCAAAACTTATTTCACTTGGTGTCTTTCTTTTTGCCACGATTTCTTCTCGTGCGTATTCCATTCTTATTTTGTTGCGATATTGAATCGGCGCACTTCCAAATAATTGTTTGAATGATGTTTTGAATTTCGTTTTCCCCATTTTTGCAATGGTCGCAAGTGCTGCGATAGAAGGAGTAGAAATGGCCAACGGGTTCCTTAGGTGTGCGGCGGCCATTAATAAATTTTGTACATCTTTGGTGTGCAGTGTTTCCTGATGTGAAATCTTTGAATGGGTACTGATTTTATTTAGAAGTAGGCTCATAAACTGAAGTACACATGCATGACAGTCTATTTTATTACTTATTGAGGACAAAGCTTTATACAATGCATTCTCTAATTGATAATCCAAATCTTCATAGACCAAGTTTTTATTTGTATCAATAATGTCTTCCCACTTATCAAAATAACAATCCAGAAATTTGTGATTAAAATGTATAGAAGCTAACTCCATTTCTACTTTTGGAGGTAAAAAAGTATCAATTTCTAAACCAGGTCCGTAGAGGAGCAAGCCTGCAGGTAGATATTTTTGAAAATCAACAAACTCGTCATTTACTTTTTTTTGCTGTTTGGTTCCAGAAAGATTTATATGAATAAGAAACCACTCCGAATCAGCTGGATTAATTGATTTCATCTGAACAGGAATATTAAAATGAGATTTCTTAAAATGGTAAAATTCCATATGTCCTGGAAAGTTTAAAAATTCCATTCCTTGGCCTTCGCCGATGGTGGGGTCTAAAAAATACTCACCATTTATTTCTTTCAGCTTGAATTGATCTTCAAACTGAATTTTTAAATTTTGCGAGATATTTAGCTTAATATCCAATTATCATAATTTTTTTACCTAAAAAAGATTGTCTGGCACACATCCTGTCTCCTAGAGTTATTCATATCCTCCTTCTTTCCAAAATCATCAGTTCAATATATCCATTTCCTTCCAATTACACTTTGAATTGGCCAAAATGTGTGCAACTGAAATGAATTCCGGAATTATAACCAGGCTTTAAGTGCTTGGCCTATGAGCTTCAACACCTGCCGCGTTGTCACAGCGATAAGTGAAAATGCACCGGTTTGGCCATAAGGAAATGGGTCTTAGTTTGTAGATGAGGTGTGCAGCATGTCGGTGTGCGTGTGGGTGTGCATCGGGCATAAAGCCCGCGTACCTTTCTATAAGGTTGGAATCTATTCCATTCTTAGTAATGATATTATTAAAATCAGTTTTCATTAATATTTTCTGTAACAGACTGATTTGAATTTACATTATCGGATTTACAGCTAAAGAATATGAGTAGCATGCTTATTGTAACTAATGTTCTCATTAAATATGTATTTATGAGATACAAATTCCGGTTCTGCGAAACCAGTCGTGCTGACGAAGGAAGCATGATCGTCATCGTCGCTTGTTTGAACTAAACACCTATCGGTGTAGCTTTCCAATCCGCTGTAAAAATCTTACCATGTCTTTTTTATAATCTAATAATAATTTAACATGGTAAGATCAAAAAAGAGCCCCGTACAGGCTC
>JAJCYJ010000285.1 GCA_029262975.1 Saprospiraceae bacterium | reverse complement strand
AGATTAATATTTTCCAGAATCATCTGGCCTTTATCCGGACCAAGTGCAGAAGGTAAAACTACATAGGAAGAATTTGTAGCTAAAGTATCTTTGTCCTTAATTGCAGATTGACAAATACATTCATAGGGCAATAACCAGATAAGCGCCAAAAACAAATAAAGCCAACGAGTCATAAAGTGCAAGATGTCGTTCGTTAAAGCGATAATTAGAATTTCAATTAGTGATATTCATTGACATTTTATTTCTCTGCAAACGGAAAGTCTTACACAGCATTCCGATTGGATTTTACCAAATAATAAATAGTGACTATAGCTAAAATCCCATGCAAAAATGCCACACCGATAAATGAATTCACACCCTGAATATATCCGGCATAAGCAGCCGCAGCCACCGCTAAGTGAAATACAGCAAATGTTTTTAGGAATCCGGATACAGGACCCGGATTGAAATTGCGCCATACCATCAGAGCATAATATCCGACGGCGATCGCCGCGCCCCCATACATGCGGGCAAGAGTCAATGAAACCGGACCTTCTCCGCTTAAATCGGGTACCATTTCCGGCGCAAGAAATAATGTCATTCCAGCAACCAATTCAATAACAGCGGTTATAAGTATAAATATTTTCATCCTAAGGTTTTACGGGTACATCTTTATTCTTCACATATCTCTCTAACCATTGATCCTGCTCCCACAGCATATGTAATATACTTTCCCTGGCAGCATAACCATGACTTTCTTTTGGTAGCATTACCAATCGGACCGTAGCTCCTAATCCTTTCAAGGCATTAAAATATCGTTCGCTTTGCATGGGATATGTACCTGAATTATTGTCCGCTTCACCGTGAATAAGCAACAACGGAGTTTTCATTTTATCGGCATGCATAAAAGGACTCATAGTATAGTAAACATCCGGGGCATCCCAATAGGATCGCTCTTCTGCCTGAAAACCAAATGGTGTCAGCGTTCTGTTATAGGCACCACTTCTGGCAATACCTGCAGCAAATAAATTAGAATGACTGAGCAAATTGGCCGTCATAAATGCTCCGTATGAATGTCCACCGATGGCAACTTTTGACCTATCAATATATCCTCTCATGTCCACGGCATCAATGGCCGCCTTTGCATTTGAAACCAGTTGTCTTCGAAAACTATCATTGGGTTCTTCATCGCCCTCTCCAACAATCGGAAATGCAACATCCTCCAGGATTACATATCCCCTATTCACCCAATATAAAGGTGATCCGTAATAGGGATAAGTGAATTCATTAGCATAGGAGGTGGTCTGACTCGCTGTGTTTTTATCTTTGTGCTCTCTTGGGTATGCCCACATTAACATTGGCATCTTTTCTTTCTTACTTTCATCATATCCAACAGGGAGATATAAAGTTGCAGATAATTCTAAACCATCCTCCCTGGTGTAATTAATGATCTCTTTATGGACACTGTTTAATGCAGAAAACGGGTTTTCAAATTTTGTGATTTGTTGCAGTTTTCCATTTTTGAAATTTCGAAAGTAGAAATTTGGGAATTCTGTTTTGGACTCCCGTTGCACCAGGATTTTTCCTTCTTTCATGTCTATAGCGCCTGATATATCTTCCAACATTTTAGTATCCTTCGATTGCCAAAGTCTGGTTACTGTACCGGATGCTAATTCTAATTTATCAACAAAAGGAAACTTTCCATCATCCTGATAACCATCGCCTAACAAAAACAAATTGTTCTCTTCTATAGTCAATGTCCGTTGGCCATATTGATTCTCTTCAGTTGCAAACAATCCAGGGTCCGAATATCTATCCTGGTAATTGCGTTCTGAGACAAGTTTACCAATTGAACTAGGTATTGAAGGGTTTATAATCAGGGTGCGCAGGTTTCGTGTATTCCACCAACGCTCATAGAGTACTGCAGTCTCATCACGTCCCCAGATAATCATTCTGTATCGTTCTTTGGACTTCGTCAATAATTCACCCTTAGTGGCAAAGGGGGCATCCAACTGATAGACAGCATCCCTATATTCAACTTCCTTAGCGGGATCTCCATCGTCAAGTGCTTCGACCCAATACAGCGTTGATGGTTTATCTGATCGCCAGGAAATAGAACGAGGTCCTGTCCTGGTCGCCATAAATCCCTTTGGCATCTCTTCGATTAAAGGAACTTCTAAAAACCTTTTGACTAATGCGCCATTATCTGAAAAAATAAGAATATTCTGTGGAAAGCGATAGTAAGGTACGATGTATGAAAACGGGCGGCCAATAGTTGTAACCAATACATACGATCCGTCAGGAGATAATGAAACACCTGAGTATAAATCACTTTTAAGCCATTTCTTTTGTTGCCCATCCAGGCCGATTTCCCACAACTCACTGCGCGCTAAGGTTTCAAAATTCTCCTCGTCGGTTGGATTTTTTAGCAAGTCCTGGTAGGTTCTGTTCTGTGCCTTTTGTCCTTCATTGACAGCTACCGTTGGTCCTTCGGGTATAGAAGATGCCCGGTCAATAAGTGGTTGCCTATCTTCAGGCAGTACTTTGACTATCAGGCTATTATCATCTTTTTTCCAGGTAATAACAGATCCCATATTCGCATTAAGCGGCATGTCACTAAGCTTTTGCGCCTCTTTTCGATTTAGATCAATTAGCCATAAATCCAAAGAATTGACACTTATATTGGTAAAGGCTACGTATTGCTGATTATGAGACCAGGTGACATTGGTAATTCTTGGTTTGGAAGGAAGCCCTGAAATCTTCATCTCTTGACCAGAAGCCACATCGAGCAGTCGCATGTCTATATAATACCTGGCCCTACTTGAAATGTTTGTCTTAGGATTAATTCTTAAACCGGCCAATCGAAATTCTTCTTCAGACAGTTCATCGATCCCTTTGTAATTACTTCTATATAATAACATTGCCAAGGTAGCCTCTTTATTCATTCTGATCAACGGGGCAGGCGTAACATCAGCCAGCTTGAGTATATCGTCATGGGGGAGCTGATAGCTAAGGTTTGTCTGGCCTTCTACATAAATATGAGACATAAGGAGCACTATTATCATTATTCTATTCATCATTCCATTATTTTGGTGAAGAATTAATGATTGCAAATTATCATTTCCAAATCTTATTATTCTAATATCAGTTAACTAATCAGGAAAAATGGCTCAGATTAATACTCGTTACGTCAATTT
>JAJCYJ010000284.1 GCA_029262975.1 Saprospiraceae bacterium | reverse complement strand
ATAATAATGCCCTCCCATGTTCCTTTTCCTTGTGATCCGGCCTGATATATATCCTCTTAATTTTCGCTTAAAATTCTCCCGCATTCCTAAAACAGATACAACCATCATCATCATCATCAGTATCCTCTACTATTTTTAATCCAACCAGTTGAAGGACCATAAAAAAAAGTCGAGATGATCAATTTCAATACCAAAATCCTAAAAACCCAGACTTGTTGGCAAGTTGTCAGCGTATTCTTAAATCATATCTTTTTGAAATATCATATTCCTCAGTATTCCTACAGATAAGGATATTCGAATTAGTCTTTTCTCTAATTTTAAAATCGTTTCTTCCCATAATTCCAAGTTTTTTCGATGATAAGTTGATTATCCTAACTGTCATATAATCCCATTAATTAATCTAACTAAGGGAATATTCATATTTACAATTATTTTTGACAAACCTTTAAAAGGAGACAGACAGATAATAATGATGCTAATTTCAGAAACTACAAAGAGTAACTAACCCATTGAGAAGTTAAATCATATTATATATTAGAATTGTCATGCCCGCCAGCCTTTGGCAGGATTTTTATAAAAAACAATGCCAATTCTAAAAAATCTGCAATTTCGAACCAGGAACTGCCACCATAGACTGATAATAAATCGCTCCGTCAGAGCTATCACCTTTTCTCGTAAATACAAAATTCACTGATTTTTAATAACAATTGATGTTTACGAGACTATTTGACAACCGCTCAGCACGTTAGCTATTTATTTCAAAACATGGATTCTTTGGTTTAGGCCTGAGGTTAAGTGCGTTGAATTGATTCAAAAGCATTATACTTATTAGTTTGACCCCGGTGACAACAAGAATGCTGAACGGGAATACCTGATTGGGTTGGCGCAAGAAGTCCATAAAGTGAATCTTTTAAACACTTAGATTTGCTAACGAAAATGATGAATTTCACCCAAGCAATTAGTAACCCAAACGTTTCAATTAAAAAAAGACCTTTGTATTATCGCAAACTATAATTTTTATTCGAGCACTTTTCTCAATGCCGATAATCTATCATGAACATCCATTTTTATAAATATTTTTTTGACATGGGTCTTGACGGTATTAATGGATACGAAATGTTTGTCAGCGATTTGTTTGTTGTTAAGGCCTGAAACTAAATCCAGATATATCTCGTACTCTTTATTGCTTAGAGGGGAAGAAGCGGTAAGGTTGACCACAGAATGGTCGAGATTCATTTTTTTCATATCCTCGCTCCAATTAAAGATGGCAATTTCAATAGACGTCACCAAATCTTTATCGTTAAATGGCTTGACTAAATATCCATACGGGCGCGTAAGCTTTGCCCGATCCAGTGTAATTTTATCAGAATGAGAAGTAAGATATACGAATGGAATGCGATGGCGGTCATTGATTACTTTCGCCACCTCTATGCCATCTTTTTGACCTCTTATTGTAATATCAATTAATACGAGATCAGGAGCATATTGATATATTTTCTTAAGTGCAGATTCGCTATCATAAGCAATGTCCACTACATCATATCCAATTTTAATTAAAGTATTGCTGATATCCTTGGCTATGAACACCTCATCTTCAATTATTAAAATTTTAAAATTACTCATGCCGCTATCTTGAAATCCTTAATCTCAAATGTGGCTGATGTACCATTAGAGCCGTCCAATGTGAAATCTGCTTGCAATCTTTCTGCAAATGCGGCCACGAGTTCGTGTCCAAAATTAGAGATTGACTTTTGCGTCTTGTCAAAACCTACTCCATTATCACTTACTTTCATATAAAGTTGATCATCATTTTTAGAAAGATGAATCGCTACCGTTCCGGACCTATCATTCGGGAAAGCATGTTTGAATGAATTACTAACAAGTTCATTTACAATCAATCCGACCGGGACCGCCGTATCCACATCGAGATAAATAGTATCGACATCAATCTGAAAATCAATTCTTCTCTTTTCAATTTTATAGGAATCAAAAAGTTCCGAAACCAATTGTGTAAGATATTCATTCATGCCGATACCAGAAAGATTATCCTTCTGATAGAGAAATTGATGAATAATAGCCATAGATCGAACCCGATTTCTTCCTTCATCCAGGGCAAGCTGTGCTCTTTCGTCTACTACACTTTGAGATTGCAATTTCAACAAACTTGAAATAACCTGCAGGTTGTTTTTTACGCGATGATGAATTTCCTTTAACAGAAATTCTTTATCGGTTAATGACTTTTGAATTTGGTCTTTTTGTTTTTGAATCTGACGTTTTTGAGCTAACAAATTATACGACATGAAGCCGACAATCGCAAGTATTAAAGTCACCGCGAAAAGGGCCCATTTTTGTTGGCTTAACTGTACTGATTTTAACGCTCCTTCAATTGAGAGACGGTCAATCTCAGATTGCCTTTTTGTTGATTCAAACCTTGCGTCCATCTCGGCAAGTTGTTTCGTAATATTCTGATCTAACAAACTATCTTTTACTGCACTATAGGCTTCATAATGCTCCAGTGATTTTTGATATCTACCTATGCTCTTATAACTGTCAGCCAGGATTTTTAGTGACTCTTCTATTTCCGGAAGCAACAGTTCAGATCTTCCTTTCTGAAGAGCAGATTCTGCAGATCGTATAGCTAATGTGGGTCGACCTTTCAGAAAGTAATGATTGGCAATTTTATTTTCAGTTATCACAACCTCTTTTATGTGCCCTAATTCTTTTCTAAATTGTAATGATTTCTCAAATTCACTTAATGCTTCATCAAGTTGACCCAATCGAGTCAGGGCATTTCCTCTATTTTCATGAATAAAGCCTTTTATATATTTATAGTCGATGCTATCTGCAATCATCTCAGCACTGTCATAATGGAGCAACGCGTCTTCATAATTTTCTTGTTCACTTAAGATATTTCCAATATTTAGAAGACACGTGGAAATTCCCTGCTTGTTATCTGTTGATCTGTATATCTGTAATGCTTCATTTTGATCTTCTATAGCTCTATTATGTTGGTTAATAAGTTTGAATAATGATGCACGAGCACTGATGGTAGTAGCCAGACTGTTTTGTCTTCCAAGCAGTCGATCAAATCCAATGCATTGAGTGTAATAATTCATGCTTTGTGCATAATTTCCCATATTCTCGCATACAACTGCCAGTTGGTATAGCACATTGGTCAATTGCACCGTATCTTTCTTTTCCAAATAATGCTCATAGTATTTTTTAAAGTAATTCAGACTTTCGGAGTTCTTTCCCTGGTTTTTATATGCCGTTCCATAATAATAATAAGATGAGAGCTTCCCCTTTTCATGGTTGATTTTTACAGATAATTCCCAAAGG
>JAJCYJ010000283.1 GCA_029262975.1 Saprospiraceae bacterium | reverse complement strand
GACAGAATTATTAGCCAATACCTTTAATAAGAATATAATGATCAAGTCAATAATCATAATTATAACTTCCTTTTTTATACATAACAGCCTTAGTGCCCAGGCCGGGGTTGGAGATATCCTGATAAAAAATGGCACTGTTTTAACAATATCGGATGGTGTAAAAGAGAACACGGATATATTGATAAAAAATGGCAAAATCAGCCGGATAGCGCGCAATATATCAGCGAATGGAGTACCGACAGTCGATGCCAAAGGCCAATACGTAATGCCAGGCATTATCGATGCTCATTCACATATCGCACTCGACGTGGTTAATGAAGCTTCGGATCCGAATACTTCCAATGTGTTTGTAGGTGATGCCATTGATCCATTTGATGTTGGCATATATCGTGCCTTGGCAGGTGGCGTTACTGCTTCACATGCCATGCATGGTTCTGCTAATGCGGTAGGCGGACAATGCGAAACGATCAAACATAGGTGGGGTGTGACAAATCCGGATGATATGAAGATGGCCGGAGCGCCCCGGACGATTAAATTTGCCCTGGGCGAAAATCCAATGCGCGTGCATGGAGAAGGAAACAATATCGTACCCCGGACGAGGATGGGTGTGGAACAAATCTTCAGACAAGGTTTTTCTAAAGCACAAGATTACATGGCAGAATGGGACGCTTATAAGGCAAATCCAGGTGCAGCAAAATCACCTCCCGACTATGACATGAAGATGGAAACTATGGCCGATATAATTCGTGGTGATATCATCGTTCACTGTCATTCTTATCGCGCTGATGAAATATTAATGCTTCTGGAAGTACTCGATGATTTTGGTGTTAAGAAAATCTGTTTTCAGCATGTCAACGAAGGATTTAAAGTGGCACCAGAGTTGGCTGCTTATGGAGCAGGAGCATCGGTATTTGCTGATTGGTGGGCGTACAAATTCGAAGTCTATTATTCAACTGCTTATAATGCCACTATCCTTACAAGAAATAAAGTAACTACATCGATTAACTCTGATTCTGGCGAGTTGATCAGACACCTCTACCATGAAGCATCAAAAACTCAGCGATATGGAGATCTTACGGACAACGAAGCATTGAGATTAATTACATTAAATCCAGCGAAACAGCTTGGTATTGATAACCGGGTAGGATCCCTGGAAATAGGAAAAGAAGGTGATGTAGCGATTTTTAATCATCATCCACTGTCCATTTATGCCATCCCACAGATGACTATAGTCGATGGTATTGTCCGATTTGATATTAAAAATGATAACGATGATGTCAGATTGGATATAGATCCTGAAGAGAAAATTACTTCATTTATAGATTTTCATACAGGCACCGAGGAAGACAGATGCATGCAGGATGTATTTGAATTTTTCTCTGACCGCAAATAAGATGATCATGACTAAATATATATTACTTGTATGTTCTTTGATTTGTTTCACTTCCCTTAATGGGCAACAAGTGACCAAATCCACATATGGAGACGTATTACTTAAAAATGCAACGGTTCACACCATCATCAATGGCACATTGACCAATACTGATGTCCTCATCAGGAAGGGAAAGATCACTGATGTAGGGAGTAACTTAAGTGCTGGCAATAATACAGCTACAATTGATTGTAGTGGAAAACATATTTATCCAGGATTCATAGATAGCGGCACCCGATTGGGCTTATCGGAAGTCAGTTCCGTTTCATTGACCAATGATTTTAATGAAATCGGAGACCTTATCCCTCATATGAAAGCCCTTACAGCGGTTAATCCGAATGCTTCTGCTATCCCGGTTACCCGTGTCAATGGTGTCACAACAGTTATCGCGGCTCCTTCCGGAGGAATATTCCCA
This sequence comes from Saprospiraceae bacterium, assembly GCA_029262975.1. Lineage (GTDB taxonomy): Bacteria > Bacteroidota > Bacteroidia > Chitinophagales > Saprospiraceae > JAJRXG01. The sequence continues at coordinate 2,162 of JAJCYJ010000283.1, read as the reverse complement.
GGGACGGCCAGCCTGATAAATCTTGTCGGATATACGCCTCAACAGATGGATGCTGGCTTTAGCGGAATTGTCATGAATTTTCCGTCTTCTGCAAAACGTGGACGTCGCGATCGTAGGTCCGAAGAGGATATTAAAAAAGCACAGGAGAAAGCCACGAAAAAAATTGATGAAATATGGGATGAATTGACACTATATCACAAAATCGATAGTGCTTCAACCGGTAAAACAAATACGAACATAAAATACCAACCCGAGATGGACGCTTTATTACCAGTCTATCGAGGCGAAGTGCCATTAATGATTAATGTCAACAAAGACAAGGATATAGAATCAGCCATAGCTTGGGTAGAAAAGAAAGGGGTTAAAGCTATTTTAGTAGGTGTCTCTGAAGGTTATCGAGTCGCGGATAAAATCGCAAAATCCGGACTACCCGTTATAACAGGTCCTGTATTAAGTATTCCAGGGAGATCAGAAGAACGTTACGATATTGCCTATAGTAATGCAGGTATCATGAGCATGGCCGGTGTTAAAGTTGCTTTGAGAACTGCGGACACAGAAAACGTAAGAAATCTTCCATTTCATGCAGGATTTGCTGCGGCCTATGGAATGGGAAAAGAGGAAGCATTAAAAGCCATCACGATCAATCCCGCTGAAATTTTTGGGGTTAGCGATCAATATGGCAGTATTACCAAAGGCAAGAATGCGAATCTTTTTGTTTCGACCGGTGATCCTTTTGAAATGAAAACGAGGATTACTCATTTGTTCATCAAGGGATGGAATATTCCAATGGAAAGTCGACATACCATATTGTATGATGAATTTTTAAAGAGAAGTCCTGGATTAAAAGACTGAGTTTTTCTGTTGTATTTGATACACCTTAATAAGGTGTGCCTATTTTACCCATTCCACTATAGAATCATCGGAATATTTAGAGACAGAATGTTTGTCGCGTTTAGTTTAATTAAAAAAGGGATTAATCGATAGCACTGAGAATTGAAATCATAATTCGATCCAGAAAATTTTGGAGTTGGATGATGTTTTGTTCAAATTCATCGAAATACTTCCGCAACGCGATTATCATCACATATTTTTCTGGGAGAAGCATTAAAATCTGACCACCAAAGCCTTCTTCGCAATAATTCGATGTGGATAAATATTCATTCCAGCCATCGATGAAAACTATAATTGAAAGTAGCATTTAGTAAATTCTATGATCGAGACGATTGAAAACGCAAATCTTTGAAAGACTCCTTGACCAAAGGGTGACCTAAAGAAGATAATCTCTCATAGGGCTTCGTATTATTAACCGTTAATAGTCGTTACAGTAACATGTCTTATCAAGTGCAATAAATATTAGTGTTCGTAGAGTGGCAAATCAGAAAAAAAAAACAGGCAAAGTAATATTCAATTGGGTTTTTAGATCCATCATATTTATCTTGTTCTGTTGCATATTGCTTTACATTCTTATTCAACTACCAAAAGTTCAGCTATTCGTTGCCAACCAGTTCACGTCTCATTTGTCTCAAAAACTAAAAGCTAAAGTAAAAATTGGACAAGTAAATCTTCGGTTTTTTGATCTGGCAGAATTGAAAGACTTATATATACAGGATCAAAATGGCGATACCCTTTTTATTGCAGATGATCTAATAGTAGATATTGCATTTTTTTCTTTGTTCAAAAAGAAAGCCATTATTGAGGATATTACTGTTAATGGGCTAATCCTTAGCACCTCTGAACTGAAGTCAGATGCCACATATAATTACACCTTTATTCTTGATGCCTTTTCATCAACCACAAAGCACGACGACCTAGCTTCATCCTCCAGTGACTGGGACATAACATTTAGAAAGATCAACCTCAACAAGTTTCAATACAGACAAAAAAGTCGGTCTGGAGATGATACCAGGATCATGGGTGGTCATCTGTCCCTTTTTATAGAATCCTTAGATCTAGAATATAAAATAGTTGAGATAAGATCAATGAATTTTGAAGATCTCAACATAAACATTCAGACACAAAACTCCGAATCTTTTACTGGTACTAATATTCAAAACTCTGAGCAACTTCTTAGTATTATACCTCAAACCACATGGTCCATAAATATTAAAAAGATACAAGGGGATAATAATACAATCAGTATTAAAGAAGGTAATAAGAAAGCC
>JAJCYJ010000282.1 GCA_029262975.1 Saprospiraceae bacterium | reverse complement strand
ACGGCTATTTTTAATCTGTGTATGATTCAGGACATGATTCTTGCTATTGGGTAAAAATCTGATACCCGACCACTGTCCTTTGACATCATCAAACCCTTCTTCAAGGCGATCACCCTGGAGTACGACCGGCATCTCTGATGTACCTTCACTTCTTAACTTACCTTCAGGGAAGAAAACCATTCCACCATCTGCAAATATGGTTTCTTCAATACGTGCTAATCCACCATGGAAGAATATACGCGCCCCAGCTGGAATAACCAATGTACAGCTATCTATAAAGAGTAACCCATAGACCACATATGGTTTAGTATCATCCCACAGGAGCTCTCCCTGGCGACAGGACAAACCGACAAGTTGCCCTTTTGCATTTCTCGAAGGAAAATAATTAGCATTTTGCCCCCATGCTTCCAACGTTACTATTTTTTGACTATCCCCTGATCTAATTATAAGCTCCTCATTAATTATAAATGGACTGACTGATAGCGGTTGATCCGGGTCAACTGTCACTTCTACAAATAAATAAAGACTATCTCCTGCCAAAATGGGTACATCAATCGCTTCACTGCCTGGAATGCCATCGACATTAAGTCTGAACATGCTTTGTGGACCTTCCTTTAAGCGGATTGAGCTAATATTGATATTCCTATTTGTAGGGTTGTAGACTCTAATCGACCGGGTTATAGATCCTACAGATGTAAACACCGTGTCGAACCTTAACGTATCAAGAGATGTTTCAAAGGAAACATTGATATCTGATTCAAAACTTTCTTCAAAACAGCTGGAAATAAAAAATGAAAAGGCCGTCAATAGGACAATCGATCCATATACTATCACCCGAGAGGAAGAAATGATGTTAGAATTGTGCAAATTTGTACGCTGGATTTATGATAAAATAATAAGGACGCGAATATACAACTTACGCCTGCATAACTAACGACAGTTACTATAGACAAAATATGCAATCAGATGAATTAAGTCTTCCTATTGTTGACGTCATTATTCCGGCGTATAATGAGGAAGATTCTATCGGTAGAGTTATATCCGAAATCCCCTCGGACCGCATCAGGCATATAATCGTGGGAAATAATGGTAGTACAGACAGAACCAAGGATAGAGCAGAAAAAGCTGGCGCTATCGTCGTAGATGAACCCCGATCCGGATACGGCAGCGCATGTCTTGCAGGAATGAAATATATTGATAATCAAGTAGTTAAACCCGACATAGTTGTCTTTATTGATGGTGATTTCTCAGATTATCCTCAACAGATGAGTTTGTTGATAGATCAGATAACAAAGGGATATGACCTGGTAATTGGTTCTCGGGCGTTGGGCAAACTTCAGAAAGGATCTATGACTGCACCTCAGTTATTTGGTAATTGGCTTGCGACCAATCTTATCCGTTTAATATATAAATATGAATTTACAGACCTTGGACCATTTAGAGCCGTTAGGTATGATAGATTGATAGATATGCAAATGTCCGATCCTGATTTCGGGTGGACTGTAGAAATGCAGGTTAAAGCAGCCAAAATGGAATTAAAATGTACCGAAGTTGCTGTAGATTATCGTAGAAGAATCGGTATTTCAAAGGTATCTGGAACAATTAAGGGTACTATCCTGGCCGGACACAAAATATTATGGACCATCTTTAAATTGATTTGATGATCATTATTGCATTGCAGGAATTGGGGCGTTCGTTTGGTGAAGTTGCGGCAATTACTGCTATGGTGATCTATTGTATTTCATTAATTGCGATAACCTTCTATTGCTTACTACAATTTCACTTGTTATACTACTATAAGACAAAGAAGGGAAAATATCTGAATTTATTACAAAGTGTAGAAGGTGAAGAATACACTCTTCCATATGTGACTATCCAGCTTCCAATTTATAATGAACGATATGTTATCAAAAGACTGCTCCAGTCCATTACGCAAATTGATTACCCAAAAGATAAATTAGAAATCCAGGTACTAGATGACTCGACCGACGACACCTTTAATATTTGTGCAGCTGAAGTTATTAATTATCAAAAGCAGGGATTTGATATATGCCATGTCAGTCGTGCCGACAGAAAAGGCTATAAAGCAGGAGCTTTAAAGTCAGCGACACATTCAGCTAAAGGAGACTTCATAGCTATATTTGATGCTGATTTTTTACCGAAGCCGGATTTCCTACATAAGACAATGGGGCATTTTCGAGACCCCAGGATTGGTGTCGTCCAAACAAGGTGGGAACATTTAAATCAGAATTATTCCTTATTGACAAGAGTGCAAGCCTTTCAATTGAATGTTCATTTCACAGTAGAGCAATTGGGAAGAAAAGTCGGAAATCTGTTATTGCAATTTAACGGGACTGCAGGCGTCTGGAGAAAGGACACGATTCAAGATGCTGGAGGATGGGAGGCTGATACTTTGACAGAAGATCTGGATCTCAGTTATCGGGCTCAATTAAAGGGATGGAAAATTGTCTACCTGGAAGATGTTGTTTCACCCGCAGAACTTCCATCGGAGATAAACGGTCTCAAGTCACAACAATACAGATGGATGAAAGGAGGTGCTGAGACTGCTAAAAAAGTACTTCCTCGAGTTTGGAATAGCCGGCTTAGTTTTAGACAAAAAATTCATGCCTCTACACATCTGTTGGGGTCTTCTGTATTTCTGGCAGTATTTGCCTTTGGTATTTTCAGTGTACCACTCGCGATGGCATTAAAACCGATGGGATATAATCCTGATATTTTTGCTTTCTTCCTGGTTGGACTCGCATCCATCATTCTGATATATTACGTAGCGAATGTAGAGGTTGCCTGGAAAAAGGAAAACAAGCTACGTATGATTGTAAAGTTTCTTTTTATTTTTCCAATCTTTCTCGCCTTCTCGATGGGATTGTCTTTTCATAATTCCATTGCCGTAATCCAGGGATATCTTGGCAAGAAATCACCATTTATCCGTACTCCAAAATTTGATGTACGAAAGATTGGTGATCAAATCACCCGAAAAAATTATTTTAGTACCAGTCTCAGCAAGTTATCTCTTTGGGAAGGATTTTTCTTTATTTACTTTTTGCTTGGCATGATATGGGGTATTATTACTCAGGAACCCACTTTTGTTATCATGCATCTGTTGCTTACAATAGGATATGGTTTAATATTTTTCTTCTCTGTTAAGAATGCCTGGACGAAATGAACCAACTTCCTTTGAAGGAGGGTATTGCTGGAATTATATGGTTCGCGTCTATTTTATTTTTAGCCTGGATTCCTGGCCAAAAGGATTTTCATCTAATACTCCCTGCACTGTTCGTTTGCTTTGTTGCCTATGCTTTTCTTGCCAAATATGGCCAGGAAAAATATCTCAGGTGGACGCTGTTTTTAGCTATCCTAGCGCGAATCCTTGTGATTCCTTCATTTCCTAATTTGTCAGATGATATTTACAGGTTTATTTGGGATGGTCGATTATGGCATTTAGGAATTCACCCTTTTTCTTCTGTTCCTTCTCAAATAGTAGGAACCAATGATCTGCTCTCACAAAATTTGTATCAGCACCTTAATTCTAAAGATTACTTTTCCATTTATCCGCCAGTTGCTCAATTCATATTTTGGATAGCTACTTTTTTGCCTTCAGATAATTTATTACATGAGGCCATAATCATGAAGTCTGTACATTGCTTATTCGATTTAGGGTCTTTGTATCTCATCCAACAATTGCTTAGACATTTTAAATTACATAAAAAGCGAATCCTTTTATATGCGCTCAATCCATTAATCATTATAGAACTTGTCTCCAATATCCATCATGAAGGCATTGTCATATTCTTTCTGCTATTGACTATATTTAGTATTGTCAAGAAGTATCATGTTTATGCCGGAATGGCCATTTCCGGAGCCATTGCAACTAAGATCCTGCCACTTCTTTTTTGCCCCCTACTCTTCTTTTACGTCAAAGGCAAAGGGCGATGGTTATTTGCTTTTTCCGTATTTCTTTGTACTACTGTTTTATTTGCCCCACTGATAACAAGTTTTGACCTACTAACAAATCTGGGCGTTAGTGCTGATTTGTACATTCGGAAGTTTGAGTTTAACGCTGGCATCTATTATGTGTTGAGAGAAATGGGGTACCTCATAAAAGGGTATAATACAATACATATTCTGGGCCCTGTTCTTATGAGTATATCTGCCCTACTTATTGGTTTTCTTGCTTATATATCAAATAAGAGAAAATTTAACCGCAATATATTGATCGTTATTATGATATGGTCCTATCTGTCATATGCATTATTATCCATCACATTACATCCCTGGTATATAGCTGTTTTAATACCATTATGTCTTTTTACACCTTATCGTACGCCTCTTATATGGTCCGGTCTCATTATGTTGACTTATATCAACTACAGTATGGTACCCTATCACGAAGTGATGTTCATAGTAATCCTGGAATATATCGTGGTTTTTTCTCTGTTCTTGTATGAGATCAAAAAATATGGATGGCTACCAGCTGAAAGTGCTGAGGGCACACATCCCGCACGCTAGTGCCTTTTTAAAATTCGGGCAGTATAAGCAATTGAAAGTGAGATAATCATCCGCCCGAGATCTGGATCCATGAATAAAATGATAATAAAGAAATTATGCGAGATTGAATCTATAATGACACCGAAAATGCAACCACCTTCTATTCAACTTGAAAGCAATCATTCCCTTCTTGTTGTCTTCTAAAATATTACGAAAATTTTAATGCCGGATTAACGCACCTTAACAAGACAAATCAGTCTAAATAGTAAATGTATTATACCTGTAATAAGGGGTAGTATTAAGAGTAAAGGTTTTTCAGTAGGTATCGGCTATGCAAAGTCGATTGCACTTGGCCGTCATTGCAAAGGGAATGACGGCTTTAGTGTGTCGTATCCGAGTGACTGTCGATTGTCTATTGAACCGGAGGTACTAATATTGAATCTTCCTGGGGAAGATCATGCGACTTTTTATTTTTATACCAAATATAACCGAGCACTCCTACGAGGATATAAGGCATAGATAACATGTAAAGAATACCGGTATTTAACCCAGCTCCTGCACTGCCACCATTTTCAAGATTTGATTCAGCCGCCATTTTACACATGGGACATTGTGCAATGGCGCTGCCAAAACACAGTAAAATAAAAGCAACTGTAATAAAAACTCTTTGATGTCCGATCATACCTCAAAGATAAATCAATTTACGTCCTCAGAGAATGGTCATGGGTGCAGATTGTGATATAATAATAATGTAGAATTTATCTACATAAATTAAGACTATTTAGTCTGATCAAATCAACAAATCAAACTCCGGATGTCTACATTTTCCAATTGATCAAAAGTGCCACCAACCTAGATTGTTTCTAAACGTTATGCAAAGTTTAGAGTCTACGGCTGTTGATAGGTTACACCCCTCGCAGCCTAAAGTGCATAAGTGAAGTGCACTAAACTCTGGTTAATGAGGATGAAATTCCTATATAGTAATTGACTGCCAAAATGATCAAGATTCAAGAAAAAGTATCGGATCAATATGAGGATGCTAGTAACACGGCGACAGCATTAAATAAAGAACAGGCCCTGTAATGGTCACATACAGCCATAAGGGAAAAACCCATTTCGCCATGCGTTTATGTCGGTCAAACTGGTTGGTATAAGCCCTGATATAAGTAAACAAAATAAAAGGTAAAATAACCGCAGCCAATACGACATGCGTAATTAACATGAAGAAATATACGTACCTGATGGGGCCAACCCCGCAGAATGATGTCTCAGGGGTTGTGACGTGATAAGTTACATAGGAGATCAGAAAGAGTACGCTAAGTATCAGTGCCGTAGTAGTCAGTTTTCGATGCAAATTTGCCATACCTCTCTTAATAGCAAGAAGTGCTGCTATCAGACAGACTGCTGCCAGTGCATTAAGCGTAGCATGAAAAGAAGGCAGGAATCCAAAATCAATACTCGTATCAATCTTAATCCTTCTCATCGACACAACAACTAAAAAAACTGCTATAGATAGAATCCAGGCCCATTTATTAAGTTTTTTCTCAAGTTCTAAATTGGGAGGTACTACCTGGTTTTTCATCGTTTATTGCTTATCTCGTTTGAGGGTAATAGTCTTTTGTCTTGGCATTGGTAAAACTACAGACAGATGTCGGATTATCTCTTTTCTAATATCTTCTCCAAAAGGGTAAACACCCCTTACCTGATTAGACGTATCGATCAGGACGAACTGATATTGATTAATAAAAGCAGGTGCTTTGACAAAGTCTACCTTGTGTTTATGTGTAAATGTATTGGCACTGAAAGAATAAATGTCAAATCTTTCGCGGTCAACTATTTGGTCATCAATATCATCGAGCACACTCAACTCTTCCTTTTCTGATGTACCAGGGACATGAATTAATCTCGCATTTCCTTTGAATGGTGCGTACTCTGAAATAAGCATTTGTAGTTCTGGATCTATATCTTTTGGAACCAATTGGTTCAGGGATTCCAATCTGTATTGAAATCCGCCTTTGAGAAAAAGATACGATCCAATCGGGGCAACACATAAAACTACAGCCACGGCTATAGCCGAAATCATTACCTTAGGTTTCATACGAGAATTTTGACCGTTCTGAACCATCAATTAATTGAGTCTATAAAAAAAGGCGGATGACCCGCCTTTTGATTAATATAAATCTATTTCTTTTATTTCGTAGATCATTCCTGTTTCAGCGGGCTGCTCAAATCGTTTTTCGTCATTTTTATTTTCGATCAGATCTCTGCGATTACCCCAGTCATTGCCTTCATAAAGGAAAGCAATGATACCCCACACCAGTAGAAAGGTCGGAAGTAAAACAGACTTTACCAATCCGGGAACTTCATACTTCATATGCATGAATTCATAGATAATTAAATAAGCCTTAGCAGCACTAAAAGCTATCATTAGAATGCCCATTATCCACGCGGTGATATGAAAGCCATCTATGATATACCCTTTACCCAAAAGGGCAAATGCAACTTCTACAAGCGTAATTACACCCAGGATTGTAATAATCTTGAGGGCTAATTTTTTAGACGTTTCGTAATCGTGTGCCATTACTTAGTAAGTTTAATATTATAGCAGATAAAATACAAGGAAAACAAATACCCATACGAGGTCTACAAAATGCCAATAGAGGCCTATTTTTTCAACCATTTCATATCCGTTTCGCCGTTCTTCATACAGACCCGATATCACATTGACCATTATTATGATCAGAAATATGACACCGGAGAAAACGTGGAAACCATGAAAACCTGTAATAAAAAAGAAGAGCGCCCCAAAAGCCCGTGGGCCAAATTCCATTTCTTTTATCTCTCCTGTATCTGGACCATCAGTCACTTGATATGGTAGATTTCCCCATTCACCATCATGTTTATGTATCAGATAAGAATCACCCGGAACGAATGTATCTCCTTCTTCAATATCATGACCATCTCCTGCGAGATAAACGCCCGATTCGGTATGAGTACCAAAAGGATTAGTATGATAAGACACGCTTTCTCCTCCGATTAGTGTATTCCATTCCCATGCCTGACAACCGAGGAATCCTAACCCACCTACAATTGTCAGAATCATCCAAAAGGTTACACCTTTCTTGTTCTCCTGATGACCTTCTTGTACAGCTCTTACCATAGTAAAAGAGCTTGCAAGTAAAATAAACGTCATCAAGGTTACGAATAAGAGTGGTGCATGATGAATGCCCCCGGGGAAAGTGCTAAATACAAAATCAGGTACTGGCCACGAAGGGCTGCTCATTCTTAAAGCTCCATAGGAGATAAGAAATCCCGCGAATGTAAATGCATCCGAAAGCAGGAAATACCACATCATCAACTTGCCATAGCTCGCTTTGAATGGCTCCGAAGCGCCATCCCAGGAACCATCGTCATTCTGATGGTCAACTTCCGTATGTTTTAAAGTGTCTGTTGCCATTTGATTATCTACTTATGTATAAGAAGATCAATAAATAAACCCACAGTATGTCAACAAAATGCCAGTACTGCAGCGTTAATTCAAAGTTTATTTTTCGTCTCTCTGTTACTTTATATTTTCTAGTATATGCCGTTAATATTCCGACAACCAAAGCTGCCAATCCACCTAAAACATGTAAGGCGTGAATCCCGGTCAACACATATAAAAACGAACCTGAAGGGTTCCCTTTGAGGTCTATACCAATTGAAAATAAGGCCATCCATCCCTGGTATTGCAGAACAAGGAATGCCAGACCAAATACAAAACTGGTAAGCAGTAATAATTTATACTTACTTTCTTTTCCACTAAGGAATGACTTGTATGATGAATGCAGAATCAAACTTGAAACCAGCAATACAATTGTACTCAAAAAGAAAATATGAGGCAGTTCAAATTCTAACCAATTTCCGGCAGATTGTCTCACTACATATGCTGATGTAAATGCTCCAAACATCATGGTTATGCTGGCCATCCCTATCCATAAAGCGAACTTTAATGGATGTATCTTATTAGTGGTGTGCTCGTATCGTTGTGTCAATGTGTCCATCCTGTCAGATTTTATCAATGATTAATACAAACATGACAAGGGGAATATAAATCAGTGAGCTAAACATTAGTTTTTTAGCCGAATCCATATTAAAATCCCTATAAAACTTTATTGCGAAAACGAGGTAGCATATCCCTAGCAAGGTCATAAATAATCCAGCAATAATACCCGTCAGTCCCATTGTCATCATGATAATACTTAACAGGATAAGCACTGAGCTATAAATGATAGAACTAATGCCAATAACACGGTCAATTGCTCCATGGGTACTTGGCACAAAATTGAAACCTGCTTTTTTATAATCCTCGAATCCAAGAAATCCTATTGCCCAAAAATGCGGGTATTGCCACGCAAACTGAACTACGAATAATGCGATGGCTAACCAGGTTAAAGTCCCTGTCCAGGCAACAACACCAATCATCATAGGCATGGCACCAGCAATGGCACCAACGAATACAGCAGCACTTGAATATCTTTTTAATGGTGTATATAAAAAAGCATAAGTCACAAAGGCCAACATGCCCAAAAATGCTGTCAGAACATTGAATACGGCAAGTGCAGTAATTCCTATCATGCACAATAGTCCCGCAAACATAACCGCATGTGAGACAGTCATCCGTCCGGAAGCTACAGGCCGATTTTGTGTTCTTTTCATGAGGATGTCATAATCCTTTTCCAAAACCTGATTTAAGGCATTGGATGCACCTGCTACACCAAAACCCCCAATCGCTAAAAGCATAAAACTGAATCCGTTCATCTGGAGATCAGAGGCTATTAAGTAGGAAGCTATAGCTGTAAAGACTACTAGTGTCGTTAATCTCATCTTAACAAGCATGAGGTAATCCCCAATTGAATCTGAGATTATTTGTCCGAACGATATATTACTTGTAGCAGTTTTATTCATCAATGTTGATCTTCTTCAGCTTTTTCCTTTTCTGATAAAGGCTCTATCTGGGATATAAACTCTCTACCATCCCTTCCATAATCATATGCCCATCTATGCACAGTAGGAATTTTTCCTGGCCAGTTACCATGTCCCGTTTGAATAGGAGTCGTCCATTCGAGTGTTGTAGCACCCCATGGATTCTTTGTAACCATTTTTCTTCCTTTATGAATACTCCAAAAGAAGTTCACTACAAATAAAATCTGAGCTGCAAATACGATAATCGCCGCTATGGTTATAAATTGATTCATCGATGTAAACTGACCGAATGCATCAAAACCATCAAAACGATAATACCTCCTTGGCACCCCTGCCATTCCGATATAGTGCATCGGCCAGAATATGGCATATGCTCCCACTAAAGTCAGCCAAAAATGCAGTTTGCCAAGTGTCTCATTCATAAATCTGCCGAACATCTTGGGATACCAATGATAGATACCGGCAAACATGCCAAACATGGCAGCTACGCCCATTACAATATGAAAGTGGGCAACCACAAAATAGGTATCGTGCATTTGAATATCAATGGCAGAATTGCCCAGGAAGATACCTGTTAATCCTCCAGAAATAAATAACGATACGAATCCGATGGCGAAGAGCATCGGACTATTCAGCCGTATATTTCCACCCCACAGCGTTGTGATCCAGTTAAACACTTTGACGGCGGACGGTACAGCAATGATCAAAGTAAAGATCACGAAGAAGTTGGAAATAAATGGATTCACACCAGACATAAACATGTGATGCGCCCATACAATAAAGCTTAAAAATGCAATAGCGAGGATAGAATAAACCATTGCCTTGTAGCCAAATATTGGCTTCCGTGCATGAACAGAAAGCACCTCTGAGACAATACCCATGGCTGGCAAAATGATTATATATACTTCGGGATGGCCTAAAAACCAGAATAAATGTTGAAATAATATGGGACTACCACCAGTATAATCAAGTGCTTGTCCAGCAACAAAAATATCACTTAGATAAAAACTCGTTCCTAATCCCCTGTCTGCAATCAACAAGAAGAATCCTGATGCCAAAACAGGAAAAGAAAGCAAGGCAATTATAGCTGTAACAAGGAATGCCCAAATCGTTAATGGCATTCTCCACAGACTCATACCTTTAGTCCTAAGATTCAATACGGTAGTGATGTAGTTAATACCTCCTAAAAGAACTGAAACTACAAATAGCGTTAAACTCACAAGCCATAAAGTCATACCTGCACCAGATCCTGAAGAAGCTTGTGGCAGGGCGCTCAATGGAGGATATGCAGTCCAGCCTCCGGAAAAGGGACCGGTACTCAAGAATAGAGAGTAAAACATAATTACACCTGCCAGAAAAAAGAACCAATACGACAACATATTCAAGAATGGTGATGCCATATCACGAGCTCCTAATTGCAATGGAATTAACAAGTTACTGAATGTACCACTCAGTCCAGCTGTCAATACAAAGAAGACAATTATGGTTCCGTGCATTGTGACAAGAGCATAATAAAACTGTGGATCCAATGATCCTGTGCCTGTCTCTTCATTCATTTGAATCCACCTACCAAGCAAGGGCTTTAACCATGCCAGGCTATCGTCCGGAAAACCAAGTTGCAACCGGAATATTACCGACATCCCTGCACCGATTATAGCCCATATCATCCCAGTTATTAGAAACTGACGAGCTATGATCTTATGATCCATGCTGAATATATACTTAAATATAAAGCTTGACTGATACTTATCTCCTTCATGATGTTCATGAAAATGATCGTCATAGCCCTGCTCCTCTATTAGTATATCTTCGTTCGTTTTAGCTATTTCTGCCATCTCCTTAACTTTTAAAAATTTTGAGAAATGATGCGCATTTCGATTCTTCGATTATTCTGCCTCCCTTCAACCGTGTCATTTACATCCGCAGGTCTGTTAGGTCCGTAGCCTACCGCTTGTAATCGTGCACCATCTATACCCTGCGCGACTAAATGATCGAAAACAGCCTGTGCTCTTGCCTCAGAAAGTAATTGGTTAGCTTGATCATCTCCGGTATTATCCGTGTGACCTGATATTTCAATAGAAATATCATTATAATCTGATAGCAATAACGCTAGACTATTCAGCTCATATTTAGAATCGTCTTCCAAAGACGCAGAACCGGTTTCAAAAAATACATTTTTTAATTTTATTGATGCTTCCGCTGGATCATCCAAAATTAAAGCAGATTCAAAATCTGTCGTTAATTCCTGAGTTCTTTCTTCAATCTCATAGTCAAGTAATCTTCCCAACGGGTCATCTTCAGTACCTCTGATATTGGTCTTGTAAAATGACTCCTGAGTCGCTAACCATGTATTATATTCCTCTTCTGAAACGATCTTGACAAGACGCTTCATGCTGTAGTGTCCTTTTCCGCAGAGTTCAGCGCAAGCTAATTCATATTCAAAAACTTCCCACCTCTGAGGCCCACTTGGGTCATCAGGGTCAGCTGGAATTTGCCATTCAGGATATGCACTTAATCTTTCCCTATACTCCTCGGTAGTTGTGATAGGTGTGAAAATGAAATATGTTGGCAATCCTGGAATTGCATCCATTTTAACCCTGAAGTGAGGAAGATAAAAGTTATGTAAAACATCTTTGGCAGTTATCCTTACCCTTACCTTCTTGTTTACAGGTAGTACTATGTCAGTAGGTAAAAAATCATCTATGTTTTTCGGATCAGTCCAATCCTGGCCCAAAGGATTCGTACCAGGTGCTATTAATTGATAATGTTTTGTGCCAAGCTTTCCATCAGGACCAGGATATCTAATGTCCCAGGCAAACTGATAACCAGTAGCCTCTACTTCAATATATTCGTCATCCGGATTCACATCAGGCATAACATCATTCCAGACCACTAATCCTTGTGTAACAAGTATAACCATTACTACTGCAGGAACAGCTGTCCAAACAATCTCCAGATTTGTACTATGTACAAAGAATTTGCCTACACCTCCCTCCCGGGCACGATATTTATAAGCAAACCAAAACAAAGCAATATGTGTCAAAACAAACACGATACCGGTGAAAAACAGCGTCATGTTAAATAAGCCATCTATACTACCTCCATGCTCAGAAGCAGAAGAATGTGGCCCATATCCCATCATATCATTCTTATAGTATATAGCCGAAACGATACACAATACAAGAAATAATACCATAAAGACCATACACCATACAGCCTGGTTATTATTACTCTGTTGTTCTACTTCTTTATATCCTCTGATGCGTGCCGCTAACTCAGATACTTTTCCTATCTGGACCACAATGATCCCGATAAGTATAATAATTCCTATGATCAAAAATCCTATCATTCTATAATACGATTAAACGTGATGATGTAAACTT
>JAJCYJ010000281.1 GCA_029262975.1 Saprospiraceae bacterium | reverse complement strand
CTCCCCAGCCAGCATCAAAAGCCTTCATAATCTGATAGCCGGAATTAGTCGGTGGGGCTGAGGCGAGCCAAAAAGGATTTGGAGACTTTATACCTGCAAGATTAGCGTTCAAGTTAGCCATACTTTGGGTCTTTAATATTTACTAATAAAATTGGAAAATGAAAATGCTGCGGTCATTAGCTTAATTAGAATTTGATAAATGATGATGGATGCCCTGGGCGGCCTTCTTCCCTTCTGCACAAGCATTCACAACCTCTGCTCCCCCGTTAACCGCATCTCCACCGGCAAAATAACTTGGCTTACTGCATTGAAATGAATGCTCATCAACAATCAGTTTTCCAGTATCATCAAATGATAATCCTGCCATCTTGTAAAAATCAGTTTGCCTTTCTTGCCCGGTTGCCCTGATTAGAAAATCACAAGGAATTGTAAACTCTGATCCGGCAATATTTTCTAGTTGACCGTTTTTGTTTATAGTTTTAAAACAGACTACCTCCGTGACAGCATGCTCACCTTTTATTTCAACAACTGCTGTATTAAACATGGCTTTTGCACCTACTGATCGGATCAAGTCATATTCGAATTCATAAGCGCCCATTTCTTCCTTAGATCTTCTATAAAGAAGAATGGCTTCGGCACCCATTCGGGCACTTTCCGATGCTGCATCCATCGCTGTATTGCCACCGCCTATCACAACTACTTTTTTTCCGATTGTTACAGATAACGGATCTAATTTTAATTGTTGAATAAACTCAGTGGCACCGATACAATTTGAAAGCTGTTCTCCAGGTGTATTTGTATTTCGTGTTTTACCTAATCCTATTCCGATAAAAATAGCGGCATAATTATTTTCTAATTCAGATACTGCTGCCGCATTGTCAATTTTGAAGTCATAGCTTATTTGAAAACCCAATTGTTTTTGCAAATAAGAAACTTCATTCAGGACATCTGAGTTTTCTATTTTGTATGGAGCTGTTCCGTGTAGTGCCAGTCCGGATGGTTGTGATTTAGCTTCAAATATTCTTACTTCATAACCCAAAAGGCATAATTCGCTGGCACAAGCGATGCCTGCGGGCCCGGCTCCGACAACGGCCACTTTTTGACCATTTTTATCTTTTTTTGCAAATAGTTTTTTATCTTTTCTTATAGCATCAGTTGTCGCGTAACTTTGTAATCTTCCTATCTCAATTGGCTTTACATCCTGATGATTATAAACACATGCTCCTTCACAGAGGACTTCTGTGGGACAAACCTTCCCACATGTATGTCCAAAATAATTAGAAGAATAAATGGTTCTTGCTGCACCAGTAAGATTGTTCGTATTGATCTGTTTTATAAATAGAGGGATATCAATCTCCGTCGGACAAGCTTTTATACAAGGGGCGTCATAACAGAATAGACATCTTGAACTTTCATAATAAGCCATGTTTGCGTCCATCAATGGCTTAATCTGAGCAAAGTTCTCCTCAAATTCTTTTACCGTTGAGGGTTTTTTAAAATCACCCATAAGATTATAATTCTACTATTTTTCCATAGGTTTCGGGTCGGCGATCGCGATAAAATTGCCAGGTAGACCGGACCTCATCTATCAAATCCAGGTCGAATTCTGCGACTAATAATTCGTCTTTATCATCCGATGCCTGGCTAAAAATCTGCCCTCTTGGATCTACGAAATATGAACTTCCATAGAACCGTCCAAGATTCCAGGGAGCTTCGGTACCTACACGATTTATACATCCCATAAAATATCCATTCGCAGCGGCATGTGCAGGTTGTTCTAATTCCCAGAGGTATTGAGATAATCCGGCCACCGTAGCTGATGGATTATATACAATCTCAGCACCATTTAATCCTAAAATTCGAGCACCATCCGGGAAGTGTCTGTCGTAACAGATATAGACACCGACTTTCGCATATTTTGTTTGAAAAACCGGGTACCCAAGATTCCCTGGTTTGAAAAAGAATTTTTCCCAGAATCCGGAAATCTGTGGGATATGGTTTTTTCGATATTTACCTAAATAGGTGCCATCGGCATCGATAACGGCTGCTGTATTATACAATACACCAGCACTCTCTCTTTCAAAGATGGGTACGATGATCACCATGTTATATTTTTTGGCATATTCAGCCATAAGATTTGTGGTAGGACCGGGGATAGCTTCTGCAGTAGCATACCATTTGGCATCCTGACTTGGGCAGAAATATGGAGTGGTGAATATTTCCTGAAGACAAAGGATTTGTACACCTTGTTTTCCCGCTTCTTCAATATACGGAAGGTGTTTATCGGTCATTGCTTTAACAATTTCCTCAATTGATCCTTCTCCATCTGTCATAGGAAGACTAAGTTGGATCAGTCCTGATTTTATTTTTCTACTCATAACGATACATTTGACGGGTCGATATTAATGTTGACAATTTAGAGATATATGAATCACTTTTTGGTTGTAATGCACGATCCTCACGTAAGAAGGCGTCTTTTCAAAGTTATGCAAAAGTCCTGCCGTGATTTGTGTTGTTTGTAATTTTTAATACTGTTGGTTTTTAATATTACAAAACTAGATGTTGAGCATTTGCTACTATGGGTTCAGAAGTACCAAAACACGCGTTCGGCTTTTTACTGAAGGTCAAACCACTTTACTTACCTTGTTTCTCTTAATAAATGATCCATACCCTTTTTCGATCTTTACTTTTCCTTTATCAATGGCGTGCTTGCCCCGGAGAATTACATGTATACACTTACCTTTGACTTTCCAGCCTTCGTATGCAGAGTAATCGACATTCATATGATGGGTGTCTGCGGATAGCATGTGCTCCTTATGAGGATCAAAAATTATAAGATCAGCATCAGACCCGACCGCTATACAGCCTTTTTTTGGATGCATGCCAAAGATCTTCGCAGGATTTGTTGATGTAACTTCTACAAATTTATTAGGACTAATCCTGCCAGTATTTACCCCTTCTGAGAAAAGTAACTCCATTCTATGTTCGATAGCAGGATGGCCATTAGGGATTTTCGAGAAGTCATCTTTACCCATTAGCTTTTGCGCCCACTTAAAGGGACAATGATCTGTGGCTACGACTTGTACTAAGCCCTGGTTGATGCCTGACCAAAGTGCCTTCTGATCTTTTTTCTGTCTCAAAGGAGGACTCATCACCCACTTGGCTCCATCAAAATCTTTCTCATAAAGCGACGCATCAAGCAATAAATATTGAATGCAGGTTTCTACAAATACTTTTTGATTTCTTGATCCGGCCCTTCTCGTGGCATTAAGTGCCCCTTCACATGTGAGATGGACAATGTATGCAGGGACGCCCGTATAATCTGCCATGTCACAAAATCTTCCCGATGCTTCCGCTTCCGTAATCTCGGGTTGAGATAGATAATGATATAATGGGGATAATTTTCCTTCTGATCTGTGTTTTGCAATCAGGGTATCAATCATATCACCATTTGTGGCATGCACGGTGACCATGCCTCCTTTTTCTTCGACCTCTTTCATAAGTCCGATCATTTGACCGTCATCGATCATCAGAGCACCTTTATAGGCCATAAATGTTTTAAATGATGTAATTCCTTCTTCTTCTATTAGCTGGCCTACTTCTTTAGCAGTGTGCTCATTAAAATCTGTCACTGCCATATGAAATGAATAATCACCATAACAATTACCATCAGATCTTCCCTTCCAGGAGGAAAGGGCATCATGTAAGGATTTTCCCTGAGTCTGCAAGACAAAATCTATAACTGTGGTAGTTCCTCCATGCAATGCAGCAAGAGTGCCTGAAGCATAATCATCACTTGAATAGGTACCCATAAATGGCATAGCCAGATGAACGTGTGGATCTATTCCTCCGGGCATTACAAGGTGATCTTGTGCATCGATAGTTTGATCTGCCTCGACTTGTAGTTTTTCACCAATGGCTTGAATCTTTTCACCTGAAATAAATATGTCGGCTTTGTAATCATCAGCAGCGGTAATAATGCGACCATTTTTAATCAGTAGTGACATAGAATTGGATGTTTTTTTATGTGCTGCCAAGTTAATCAAAGATGTGCGGATTTCTCTGGTTCCTGGTGAGTCCAACCAGGTTGATCCCAAATGCTAAAGTAACATGGCCATGAGTAGAAGAAAGAATAGTTTTTAGTTTCCAATCGGTTGGGTCACTTGAGCGAGGCCTCAAACAATGACGATAATTCTGGGTACGTTCTATTAACAAATAATAAACTATCATGACTAAATTACGTATCCTATCAATTCTATTTGCTGTCGGGGCATTGGTCTCTATGGCTTTTACACTTATTCCTGATGAGACGGTCAAAGACAAAGAACAAGTTGAAAAAACTGTACTCAATGCATATATACATGGTGCATTTAATGAACTCAATCCTGAAGCGATGGCAGAAGGATTCCACCCTGACTTTGCTATTTTTTCGGCGAATGGTGAAGAAATCAATAAATACCCAATTGCCAAATGGGTCGAAAGCGTAAGCACCCGGAAAAACAAAGATGGCTTTGATCCGGCTAAAAACAAATGGGTACACAATTTTGACATTGTGGATATTACAGGAGGGTCAGCTATTGTAAAAGTTGAATTAGCCAAAGACGGTGTGCAGGTATACACCGATTATCTTTCTTTATTGAAATTTGAAAGTGGTTGGAAAATAGTCGCTAAGGTATACCACAAGCATACTCCTTCTTAGCACCTAATTGCTCTGAATTATTGCACCAGATTACGAAGGGTTAAAACCTTTCGCTAGGAATATTTTCCCTTTCAGGGAAATGATGACTACAACAGGCCATTTCAATTTGTAACGAAATCCAAGCTCTGAAGGAGCGCTTCTTATTAAGCGTTGGATTTTAACCTATCGCTATCCATCGCATAGGTAGGCAAGACTTCCAAAGGGACATTTATATGGCATTATCACATTTCACAATTATTCAAATTTTCGATTAGATTGAATATAATCGCCCTTTTAGAGCTATTCAAACGGCAAAGATTCAATATTTCGCTTTTAACGAGTCCTGTAAGTACGGATATCGGTGTGCCAGTCATACAATTTAACTAAAAGGAGAGATGGGAAGCCATCGAGTCCCTAAGGAGCCCAGTAACGGGAATCTGATAGCCAAGAGCAAGGGTGTCCTTCATAAGAAGGAATCTGAAGGAAGCTGGCGGTGAAATCATGTCAGGACGAACAGAAACTGAATAGTAGGTTGGCCGATAGAGGTTAGTGAGCCTTGAATCACGAAGTTCAAATGTTACTCGGAGAGTAGGTCAATAAATTCAGTCTGATAAGAGGAAAGATAAATTGCTTGCCCAGGGAGATCTGCAGAACGGAGAAGTAGTCTGAGGTACGCGAGAGTGCTAAGGATACAAATCTGATTTGCTGAAGTCAGCAGAGGCTATATTAGGAGAAACAACGGTTGCCCAAAGAATTCCAAGTTGGAATTTAGAGGCAAAAGGGGAGACTTTGAAGGGCTGAATTTATTAATTACGAGGGAGACCTCAAGACGCGTAAAAGAGAAGATGAAACGGAAAAGCAAATCCGGAGATCAAATCAGGCTATTTGATAACTATCCCAGAGCACTGGTTAGCAGCACTGGGAGCGGAACTCCCAAGTCTGTGGATAAAGTAGCAGATTTTCTTTCGCAGTTAAGAGAACAACACAACTCGACGCAAGATTTGTTAACTAAAATACTAGACAATGGGAATCTAAACAAAGCGGTAGCTCGAATAGAGCAGAACAAAGGAGGATCAGGAGTGGATAGGAAGGAAATAGAGGAGACCTTATTATGGCTTGGAGCAAACAGCAAGGAGTTAGTCAGGAGTATAGAACTGGGTGACTTCAAAGTAGAAGCTGTAAAATTAGTAGAAATTGAAAAACCAGAAGGTGGGAAACGACTGATAGGAATACCACGGTATTAGACCGTATTATTCAGCAAGCGATACATCAGCAACTGAACCCTTTATATGATAGACACTTTAGTAAAAGCAGTTACGGATTCAAGTCAAATCGAAATGCACACATGGCGTTCAAACAAGCGAGTGAATATATAAAATCAGGGCTTGAATGGATAGTGGAAATATCCTTAGAAAAGTACTTTAGCACGATACCACATGACCGCTTGATGCAGCGATTGAGCAAGGGTATAGGCGGCAAACAGCTATTACGGCTGATACATCAATACCTAAGAGTAGGCCTGATCAAAGAAGGATTAGTTGGATAAGGAATTAGAGAGACGCGGGCATAAATTCTGGAGATATGCAGATGACTGTAACATATACGTAGGCAGTCGGAAAGAAGGTGAACGAGTAATGTCGGGCATCATTAAATTTATAGAAAGCAAGCTGAAACTAAAAGTAAATCGGAATAAGAACGGAGTTCGACACTGCGGTGAAGTAAAGTTCTTAGGATATACAATCTTAGAAGATGGTCGTATACGCGTATCAGATAAGTCGGTAAAGCGTCTTAAAAAGAAAATCATCAAGATCACGAAGCGAAACAGGGGCCATAAGCTAGAAACTATAATTACAGATTTGAATCAAATGGTCCAAGGCTGGAGTGTAAATTATAGTTTAGCAAATGCCCATTTATCAACGTTGCGAGATATAGATGGTTGGACAATAAGACGTCTTAGGAGTTACCGATTAAAACAATGTGGAAGAGTGTTTACCATAGTAAAGTATTTAAGAACATTTGAAATCTCAGAGAGGAAATGTTGGAGTGCTGCCTGTCATGGAAACTTGTGGCATATCTCAATACACTCAAGTATATCAAAAGCAATGGGCATTAAATGGTTTGAAGAATTAGGACTTCGGTCACTTCAAACAACAATGAAGAGGTGCCAGAATTCATAGAAACCGCCTTGGTACGTAAAGCGCATGCCTGGTGGTGTGAGGGGGACAGCGGTGTTGACCGCCTACCCATCTCAATTCATAATATTTAATTTAATGTCATCCTGAAAATATGGCAAATGTGCCTATTTCGCCGTTTTTTAGAGTCGTAAATACCTATATTACATTTTGATAATCAGTGTATTATATGCTTTTAGAACAACCCTACACAAACGTAGTAAAGAAGTGATGTTCCAAGAATAGGATTGTCCTGTGTTGAATTTTTATAGGACAACAGATTTTTTGACTTTATTTTCTGAGCACGGTAATTCCTCGGTTGCGAACGGGAGCTACGATCTTTTCTTATCTGCACATAACACCAACACCTAAACTCAAACCTACAGCCACCTCTATGGCCTCTTTATATTTCAAGGCATTATTGAAATTAGTCAATATTGACAACCCAAAAGTGTTCGAAAGCACAATTAGAAAAGAATTTTCGAACAAATAATTCTAATTTTCTAATTAAGATTTAAACTCTTTAGTCGATTACAGATGGAATTAAAACA
>JAJCYJ010000280.1 GCA_029262975.1 Saprospiraceae bacterium | reverse complement strand
CAAAAGTGGACTCAATAGTTCTGGACTGGTTTTATAATAAATAAAAAGCAAAGTCCCCAATGAGAAAAATATCAGTGTGGCCGGTAGCGTCAACCACGCTCCAGTCATAATTCCCTTGGCAGCACTCTTTTCATCTTTGGTCGTGAGGTAGCGTTGAATGACGGTTTGGTCGCTGCCATATTGCACCATGTTGGTAGCAAAGCCTCCAATTAGTACTACCCAAATTGTCGGATCGGAAAAGCTTAGTTCGAAGTCAAAAACTTTCATTTTTTCAAACTCTGAAACATAAGTTGAAATATCATTGCTGTCGAGGTTGAAATACAATAGTACTAATGAGATTAATGCGCCACCTAATAAGACAATTACTTGAACTACATCAGTCCATATTACTGCTTCAATTCCTCCCAACACGGTATATAAAATACTTAAAACACCCATGGTCAAAATACAGGCATATACATCAATCCCTGTTAC
The DNA here is from genome assembly GCA_029262975.1 of Saprospiraceae bacterium. Taxonomy (GTDB): domain Bacteria; phylum Bacteroidota; class Bacteroidia; order Chitinophagales; family Saprospiraceae; genus JAJRXG01. The sequence goes on along the minus strand of JAJCYJ010000280.1, from coordinate 6,913 downwards.
GACAGAGAGTGCCAGCGAGGGTAAAAGCAACACAATTCCAAGCCGTCCCAGTTGAAGAAAAATATACATGGTACTTCCCAGCAGACGAGTTGGAAGGTTAAACCGTAGTTCCAAATATTCATAGGCGGTCGTCAAATTAAAGCGGCGATAAAAAGGTAAAAAATAACGGATAATAAAAGGGGCAACCATAATAATGGTCATCATCAAAAAGAAATAAAGCCAGTCTGTGGCAAAGGTCTTGGCAGGAATTGCCATAAAAGTAATGGCACTCAACTGCGTGCCAAAAATGCTCAAACCCGCTGCCCACCATGGAATGCGATTGCCCCCTTTGAAAAAATCATCGGTGCTGTGCTGATTTTTAGAAAACATAAACCCGATGCCGATCAGTATGAGTAAGTAAACCAACAGAACTATATAATTAAGTGTTCCGAAAGAGGTGTTATTCGATAAGGATACTGCTGAAATATTTCGGGTACGAATGCAGGGTGCAATTTCACCTGAAGGGATCAGGATTTGACTACCCCATTTCAGAGCGGTAGTGGTAACCTGGCTTTTGAAAGGCAGGTCACCTATTTTTGTCCAGGTTTGTGTGATGGTATGAAACGCCCAAATGTCTTTGGAAAAACCGGGATGCGATTTTAGAATGGCATCTCTTTTTACAATTAATTTATTTTGAATTGAAGTGTCAGAAGCCGTCACAATTTCTGCTCCTAACTTTTCCAATCTGTTGAATATTTTACCATCATCTCCTCCAAACAATAAAACATGGTTCGCTCCCACGGCTATTCCTGTACCAGCAGCGAGTGGAAAATCTGCATCCGTTTTTAATTCCTTCCATTCATTGGTGGTCGGATTATAGACCCATGAATCGCCATGCATGGTACTAGTCTGTTCTTTACCTTGAAACCTCCCTTTGAAAAGATAGAAACAATCCACTTCTCCATTATTCTGTACTACACCAACCGCATGTGTTCGTGGCGAACCACTCCATACCGATAATTCCTTCCAGCCTGCGTCTGCATTCGATAAATCAAGACTTAGAAAATATTTGCTTTCTGTTTTATCATCACTTGCGGCGACATATATATTATTACCGATTTTGCCGCCACTCATATTAGCAAGTGGAAATGGCAAAGAGGGTAGGTTTTCGATTTCGATTTCTTTTTTCTCATCATCCCATTTTAGTAAAAAAACGGTGTTTAAAAATTCTGAACCATTCATGCCGCCAATGCAAACCAACCCTTGTTCCGTGTCGACTGTCAATCCATAAGCCGCTTTTTGGGGGAGGGAAAATCGTTTTTCTTCAAACCATCGGTATTCGTCATCTCCTGCTTTTTCTAAAATATAAATATCCTGATGATAAACTTTGGTACCACCTTCCCACACGCCGCCGTTGGGGAAATTCGCCCCTCCGGCAATAATCAAAGCATTGTTATGAACTCCTGTAAATACCCCTGCCAGACCTGGTTGAACAGAACTGCCTTTGTAAGGCGGAATTGACGCCAGCTCGCTCCATTCAAAACGAATACCAGGATGCTCATCGGCTGCATGTGCGACCAAAGAAAGAAACAGGAATAAGGGAAATAAGAAATATTTCATCGGTGGTTTTGTTTTGTCATTTTTTCAAAATTTTGCCAGCATTCATACATGGCTCTGGGTGTGTGAAAACAACCTTTCCATTTGCCACCTTTCAAGGTAGTGTGTGGTTTGCCTTGTTGATTTAGATAACCAAACCACTCCCCATTTTCAGGGTCTGGAAAATGTTGCCAGGCATACTGGTGGACTTTTTCGTACCAAGCCCAGACATCTTTTCTTTGCGTATGCAAGTATGCCTTAGACAAGGCAATTAATGCTTCCTGGTGCACCCACCAAAGTTTTTGGTTCCATTCCAATTGTTGGAGTGGTGCACCCTTAGCATCCATAAAATAGAAAACACCACCATGTTCTTTATCCCAGCCATAGTCCAATATTTGGAGGCAAACATCAGTAGCTTTTCTAATCAATTCTGGTCGTTCGAGTTTTTCGGCAACATCCATCAAAAACCACATCGCCTCGATGCCATGCCCGGGGTTGATGAGCCTGCCCTCGTAAGTGTCCACGAACTTACCTGTTGGGCTGACATGTTCATGAATTATTTTTGTGTTGGGATTGTAATGAACCTCAAAAATTTGATAGACACAATCTTCAAATATCTCCCTGCGTTTTCCCGGCTGTACAATATCTTCCAGTTCGTAACTCAAATAAGCGGTCATCATGGGCAGGCCAAAAGATTTCATCGGCCGATTGGTGGTCGATTTTTCAAACTTGCCTTTGGGGTTGTCCCGACGAATCAGGAATTGCCGATATGTTTTCTTTGCAATTTCATACGACTCCTCTTCACCTGTTGCTTTGGCATATTCACCAAAAGCAAGTGCAGCAAAGCAGTCAGCATAAATATTAAATGCATGTGTAAGCGGTTTGCCTGCTCTGGTCATCGAAAAATAGAAATTTCCATCTTCATCCCTCCCGTGTTTTTTCAAAAACGAAATTCCGTTTTCTGCTATTTTCAACCATTCTTCTCGTTTTTCGACCCTATTGTACAGCATGGAAAAAGTCCAGGCCTGCCTTGCCTGTAGCCATATAAATTTATCTGTGTCATATACATTCCCCGTCCTGCCGAGGGAGGTATAATAACCACCTTGCTCCCAATCAATGGAGTGTTTTACCCAAAAGGGAATCACATCTTCCAATAGATTTTCTCTGTATAGATTCTTGTAAGACTGTATCTTTTCTTGATGCATGTTTTTCGTTTAAGCTTTAAATCGTTGCCAAGAGCTTCTAAGCTTCAAATCATTACCCAGAGTTTTTAAAAAAGGCAAGGTAGACAAGGTCCGCCTGCTGGAAGGAGTGGTTTGAATCAAAAAAGGGGTGTCTATTTTCTCCATGTGCCCTGTATGTCTCACAAGGGGAGTTGAATTGTCTCAAAATTTATTTTGACGTTATGATTCTTAAGTTTACTCTTTATGGAGAAGTTGATTAAAACCATTATTAATTTATTTACATTCCATTGATTACCAACACTTCAGCATTTTTTCAACCCATAATTACGGAATACATCACGAAAAGTGCGTTTTCTTAATACACAAGTAAATACAACCCATTCCAATACTTTAATTAAATCACTACGGATTCAAACATGTAGGACGATTTTCTTTTACAGCAAATAAAACAATTTTTTACTGTAATCACGATTAGAAAAAATGCTCCCTTTTCAAGGAGTTCTGCAAAATAGAGACAATCCAACCACCTGTTTGATACTATTGAGTCCCTACGATACATTTGAATCCCCTCTTCGATAATTTTGAAGCCTCCCATCTTTTTACTTCTCCTAATATTTGCCACCAGATCATCATTTATCCAAATCACTATTACTATTCTTTAAATAAAAATTATATGAAAAAACAGAAGTTTACAACGAACCATCGACAGCTTGTGCGTTGGTTAGGCATTTTGGGCATCTTCGGGATGCTCTGCGTGAACGCAAAAGCTAACAATCCACCAGCCATTGAAGTATTTGGGGTCTCGGGTACCGTAACCAGCGCTTCGGACGGACTCCCTTTAATTGGCGCAACTGTTCAGGTCAAAGGGTCTTCATCCATAGGTACAATTACCGATGTGGACGGGACTTATTCCATCGACCTTCCTAATACTGACGGCACTTTGATCTTTTCATTTATTGGGTATTTAGCGCTTGAGGTACCAGTTAATGGAAGGAGTGTTGTTGATGTGATACTATCCGAAAACATTGCTCAATTGAACGAGGTAGTGGTAGTCGGGTATGGATCTCAATCCAGATCAAAATTAACTACTTCAGTTTCAAAACTGAACACGCAAATTCTAGAGACTTCCTCCAGGTCCAATGCTGCAACAGCACTACAGGGTACTATAGCAGGTTTAAGGGTTACAAATACAACGGGACAACCTGGTGCTACTCCTCAGATTATTCTTCGGGGAGGAACTAATTTTGACGGGACTGGTTCTCCATTAATATTAATTGATGGTATTCCAGGCTCATTTTATGCTTTGAATTCTGATGACATCGAATCTATTGAGGTATTAAAGGATGCCGCTTCAACAGCCATCTATGGTGCAAGATCTGCCAATGGAGTTATTCTTGTAACGACCAAAACGGGTAAGGTTGGGAAATCCTCTGTTAACTATAAATTTAAGTATAGTATAAATAATGAAAGAGATGATCAAAAGTACCTCAGTGCTGCTGATTTTCTGAATTATAATAGACAAGGACATGCGTATTCTGAAGCAACTCGGGGTAACCCCAACTTTATACGTCAATTTATAAATGGTGACAATTCTTTTGGAATTGGTGGTAACACCACTAACTCTCCATTTACCACACAACTTTTGACAGAAGAAAATCGATACTTGTTAAATCAACCTGGATGGAGTTCTATACCTGACATTTTAGATCCGAGTCGAGAGATTTTATTTTTTGACAACCAAAATGTTGGTGATCGTATCTACCAGGATAGCGATACTAAAGATCATTACTTGTCCTTTGACGGAGGTAATGAGAAAGGTTCCTACTATCTGGGTCTTGGGCTTCTTGATAACGATGGTTTGATTTTAGGCTCAGGCTTTAAAAGGTACTCAAGTAAATTTTCTGGATCATATAGAGTATCGGATAAGCTCAAAGTAAATTCTAATTTATTATACGCTCACTCCAACTTAAGCGTAAGTCCTTTAGGTAGTGATAACACTGTGTTTAGAAGATTTCAAGGTCAGCCTCCTACTTCTAGAGATTATGACAACAATCCTGATGGTACTTTTTCAAATGTTTATACTGTAGGGCAAAATCAGAGCTTTGGCAACCCATTATATTATCAAGACAAATTTGTTAGAAAAAATTTAGAACAGCGTTTATCCGCTTCTGTAGGTATTGACTTTAATATATTAGAAAACTTAATCCTTTCGGTAGATGGAAGTCATTTTACAATTAACAATCACAATGAAAATTTTAATAGAGCCTATAGAGTAGGAAGTACTTCTGGTCCTCTTCGAACGGGTCGAGAAGCGTCTATTGCATCGCAAAGAACGCTAAGAAATCAGGTAACTGGAACTTTAAATTATATCAAAGATTTTGGCAACCATAGTTTTAATGCGTTGATAGGTGCTGAATATTTTCACCATAATTTTTTCGCGACATCAGCGGGAACAAGAAATTCACCTACTGATTTAATTGGAACCTTGAATGCCGGTGCAGAAGCTGATGGCATTCCTTCTAGTTTTGAAACAGAATATGTCATTGCATCTGCTTTTGGTAGAATTCTATATGATTTTGATAATAAATATTTAGTAGGATTCACTTTTAGAAATGATGCTTCATCTCGATTAGGGAATAATAAGTCTGACTTTTTCCCTGGTTTATCGCTTGGCTGGAATGTTCACCATGAAGAATTTTTCAGCGACTCACCAATTAGTAATGTGATTAGCAGATTAAAACCGAGGTTTAGTTACGGTGTTAATGGTAATCAGGATGTACTAAGTAATTATGGTGTTTTTGGAGCATATGGAAGTCAAGGTGTTTATAATGGGCAAACAGGCTATGCCAACTCGCTCTTACCTACATTAGACCTGTTATGGGAAAAGTCAACTACTTTGAATGTTGGTTTGGATATCTCGTTTTTCAGGGACAGACTTACATTCATTACGGATATCTATTCAAGAGATATTAAAGATAAGTTGGCAAATCTTACCCTCCCTTACTATACAGGATTTAGCAGTATTCTAACAAATAACGGAACTATCAGAAATAAAGGTTTTGAGTTAGAAGTAAATGGCGATATAATTAGAAATGAGCATTTCACCTGGAATGTCGGAGCCATTTTAAACACCAATAAAAATTATGTGATATCGCTACCTGAAAATAGCAATGATTTAAATAGACAAGGTGGCGAGTTAATCTGGAATTCTATCACTGGTAAAGAAGAATGGGTAGGTGGTTTTCAGGAAGGACAGCGATCAGGTCACGATCTTGTTGTAGCTTTTGAACAAGCCTCTATATATGCAAATCAAGCAGAGGCTGATGCAGACAATGAAATAACTGATGAGTTTATGCCGTCAGCTAGCCGTAATCAACGATGGGCTGGTGATGCCAAATGGGTAGACCAAAACAATGATGGAGTTATTAATGGTCTTGACAGAAAAGTTATAGGTCGTACTACTCCAAATTTCATTGGAGGATTTACGACTAATTTAAATTATAAAAACTTCAATCTATTTGTAAAAACTGATTTTGCTACAGGACATTTAGTCTGGAACCATATTAGAGCAAAGGGATATGGGCAGACACAGGGCAATTTAAATCAACCCATAGAAGTATTGGAATCCTGGACTCCTGCCAATACAAATACAGATTGGCCACGCATGGTTTTTGTCAATGATGCAAAAAATGTGTGGAGAGGTAATGAGTCTGAGAGTAGTTTGCAAAATTTTGGAAATGATCAATTCTGGGAAAAAGGAAATTATTTGGCGTTACGTGAATTAACCTTGAGTTACGATATACCCACAAAAATATTCAAAGATGCCATTCATAGATTCAGTGTTTACGTGACAGGGTCTAATCTGCATTACTTTAAAAGTATGACTGGAGATACACCAGAGATTGGTGGTGTACAATATGGCGCATTTCCTGTTCCGAAAACATTTACCATTGGTGGAAACATAACATTTTAAAATTTAAAAAAATATGAAAAAGTATATATATATAATATTAGCTGTGTTTGTTATCAGCTCATGTGAACAAGAACTTGAATTAGTATCACCTAGTGAATTGACAGCGGCAGGTTTTTGGGATACAGAAGAAGGTGCAAGAACTGCACATACCGGGTTATATGCAAACTTAAGATCCTCTGCA
>JAJCYJ010000279.1 GCA_029262975.1 Saprospiraceae bacterium | reverse complement strand
CTTAATTTATCTGGTATTATTTTATATAAAAAAAAGACCTGTGCGTGAATCACAGGCCTCTCAATCTCCGACGTGCCCTTTAAAGAGCGTTATTGATAATCTTTATCACTACAGGTATCGGGCTATTTACCAAATAGACCGCCAGCGACATTTTTTAGATTAGCGAATAGACTGCTATCACTATTTTTTTCTTTTTCATTTCCTCCGATTAATCCTTCGGCTGTATCCATCACGCTATCCAGTAAACTACCTTCATCTTTAGTAGAATTTCCAAGAAGTCCGCCAATCATATCAGCAGCACCACCGCCAATACCCAGGACACTTACAAGATTGGAAATGTCAATGCCTTCATTATCCCCGTCTTCTTTCATTTTCCCGGCCAGACTTCCTATAATACTTTCAATTCCTGAACCTGCAGCAAGTCCTGCAACAGACTCAGGAAGACCCATTTTCGACATGATTTTTTTCATAAATAATCCCTTCAGACTATTGAATATGCTATTTGTAAAAAGATTACTACCTCCGGCACTTTTAAATAGTCCAAGTATTCCGTCCATATTACCCTTGCTTAATTCTGACATCAAGCCTTCTGACAAACTCTCTTCTGCCAGCGGTAACATTTGCTTTGCTTGCGTGGTATTGATACCCGCTATATTGGTGATTTTATTGATGGCTTCACTGCCTACGAGATCCATAATCTTATCTAACATGCTTTTTTTGCTAATTAATGAATTAAAAGTGTTCCCTATTGATACGTACAAATGTTAAAATAGTAACGCTTTGTGGATAAAATATGTGCTTTTTACTTCATAATGTCAATGATTATAGGTGTAGTTAGGAAGTGATATGGAGCAAGAAGTGTCAGTCGGATTGTTTTGAGTTACGAGCTGTGTGTATCAGTATGGTGTGCGAAGGTGTGCAGGCATCGGGTATGAAAGCCGCTGTCAAATGTGAAATTGAAAATTCTTAGGTGCTGACATCCGCAATGTGCGGATCGTCAGTAGAGAATTGATAATTAGTACAGTTGAATGTTGTAAAAAGAATAAGATATATGCACAATGTATTGTCCTCCTTATAAAGGAGGTGGCCGCAGGTCGGAGGATTTGCCTTAACTTTCCCTCATGTCAAAAGATAACCCACTGGTAACTATGAATTTTAAATGATAATTGAGAATTGATAATTAGTACAGTTGAATGTTGTTCGTTGCTTGTTGAAATCCAAAGATCACACTTGCTGCGGGCTGATTTTCCTTTCTTCGGGCGCTGAAGTTGCTAAGCGAAAGTGGCAGGATTTAGGCGTGGGATGATAATTGATAATTCTTAGGTGCTGACATCCGCAATGTGCGGATCGTCAGTAGATAATTGTTGATCGTGGTTTGTTGTATGTTGTTCGATCAGGAATACTGCGGGTGGATTTCTATTCAGAGGTTAAGGGAGGAGGTACGTGTGTGCATCGGGTATGAAACCCGCTGTCGAGTGAGTGTGTGCTACGTGAATAACACATATCTCTATAGTGTGGATGAGCCTCTAATCGACCATTGCTTCAAAATAAGTCTGCAATCTTTTACAAGCTTCGGCTAACTGCGCTTCTGAAGCAGCATAAGATAGTCTTATGCAATTGGGCGCGCCAAAAGCTGCTCCGGAGACAGTAGCTACTTTTACTCCTTCCAAAATGGATAAAGCCAATTGATCAGAGTCTTTGATAACACTTCCCTCATAAGATTTATTGAAGAAATTACTGCAGTCCGGGAAGATATAAAAGGCTCCTTCGGGCACACTTAACTTAAGTCCCTCAATTTGACGGAGTTGTCCGATTACAAATTCTCTTCTTGCCAGAAAAGTTTTCATCATTTCTTTGGTCACATTGGGATCCGCTAATAAAGCTGCCACAGCTGCTTTTTGTCCAAATGAACTGGCACCCGATGTAACCTGACCCTGAATCTTCGTACATGCCTTTGCAATAAATTCGGGTGCGGCCATATAACCTAACCTCCAGCCAGTCATGGCAAATCCTTTAGACATTCCATTGACAACAATCGTTCGGTCTCTTACATTTTCAAACTGGGCAATACTTTCATGTACACCATCAAATACGATATGCTCATAAATCTCATCTGAGACAACATGTACATGATCGTGTGGCGCAATTACATCGGCGATAGCCTCCAGTTCTTTCCTGGTATAAACTGATCCGGTTGGATTGCTGGGTGATGAGAATAATACAAACTTAGTTCGTTCGGTAATAGCACTGGCAACGTCTTCCGGATTTACCTTATAATCCTGCTCTACATCTGCGGAAACGATAACAGGTACACCTCCGGCAAGTCGAACAATTTCTATGTAGGACACCCAATACGGTGTAAATATGATTACTTCATCCCCGGGATTCAAAAGGGCTTGGCATAAGTTATAGATCGTCTGCTTAGCTCCATTGGATACGACGATATTCTTCGGTTCAAACGTTAGACTATTATCTCGCTTCAGCTTTGTACAGATTGCTTCTCGTAATTCGATCAGTCCGGGAACCGGTGTATAATGCGTGTAGCCTTCATCCAATGCCTGCTTCGCAGCTTCTCTGACAAATGAAGGTGTATCAAAATCAGGTTCTCCAATGCTGAGGCTGATTACATCATGGCCCTTAGCCTTCAGATCACGCGCCATCTGCGACATCATAAGTGTGGCAGATTCTTCTAAATTGAGTACTGTTTGCGACAAGAATTGATTCGTCGACATATCTTTTCTTTTGATGACGGCGCAAAAGTAGATATAGTTTTTATGGCAATATCATTTATTCAGTCAAATTTCGATTTCTTTGTTGCAGAGATACTTAAAGCATTAAATGATCCTTATGAGCAACCCAATAAAAGAGACCATTCAAATATTTATCACTGGAGGTACTTTCGATAAGGAATATAATTTTATTACGGGTGAGTTATATTTCAAGGATACTCATATGCATGATATGATGAGCAGGGGCAGATGTAATTTGCCCACTGATATAAAGACCCTGATGATGATTGATAGTCTTGGAATGACAGAAGCTGAACGCCAGATTATAGCCTATAACTGCCAACAATCTCCTCATGAAAATATTATCATCACTCATGGCACTGATACGATGCGGGAAACGGGACAATATCTAGCGAAAGAAAATATAAAGGGCAAAACAATTGTGCTGACGGGAGCCATGATTCCGTATGCATTTGGCTCTTCATCTGACGGGTTTTTTAACCTCGGAAGTGCGATTGCATTTGCCCAGGTACTTACGGAAGGTGTATATGTATGTATGAATGGGCGGTATTTTGACGTTAACCATGTAGAAAAAAATCGAAGCACAGGTTATTTTCAGATTAAGTAATGAGACTATATGTTATAGCTTAGCCTACTGTCTATTACATATTAATACATCTATTTATGTAATGGATTTATTACCTTTGCTGACTTAGGTAAGAATGAATGATTATCTCTTTTTTATCAATCACCCGTGCTGAAGATTTTGAAAATTCTGGATAATATCAACAAGCTTTAATCTTTTAATAGAAGTAGTTGATTATCAGAAAGTTGTATAAAGATCAATTTATGAACAGATTATTATTGTTTTTGACATTTTTCCTGCTAATCGGAATATCAGGTCTACATGCTCAAACTGAAGAAAATAATATAGGGGTCAGCCTCAAGGCACTTTTATTGGATTATCAGACACTGAATGGAGGAAGTTTCAGTGCTTTTCAATCTTATCATTCAGGTTTTGAACTGGGTTTTCTCAAAAAAATACAGAACAAAGTGTATCTGTCTGTACCGTTCAAAGTGGGCGTAATACAACAGGTAGGTCAGGAAAGTGGGTTCAATCGCTATCTTCTTGGCATTGATGCCCGGATAAATTACCATTTGAAGAGCAACAATTCTCCGATCGTACCTTATATACTAGGTGGAGCAGGTTACGTCTACGAAAATCCAGGTGTCAGCAATATTCAGATACCCGTAGGACTTGGTTTTAATTTTAGGTTAGACAATCGCGCTTACCTGACCTGGCAATCTGAATTCAGGTATTCATTGAAGGACGATAGAAATAATTTCCATCACGGTCTGGGCCTTACCTATTTCTTTGGACCTAAAAATGTAAAAACTCCTGATAAGGAAAAAGAAGAAATGGAAGAAAAGGAGGAGCTGGATTCTGATGGCGATGGCGTCATAGATGAATTAGACCTTTGTCCACAAGAACCAGGATTGGAAAATCTTGATGGATGCCCCGATACAGATGAAGATGGTATCGCAGATTATAAAGATTTATGTCCTGAGAAGTTTGGCACTATAGCCCTGAAAGGTTGCCCTGATAGTGATGGTGACGGTGTTTCTGACATTGATGATGAATGTCCGAATATGCCTGGAAGTGTTGCCAATAACGGTTGTCCGGATAATGACGCAGATAGTGTTGGTATACCTAATGATCTTGATCGCTGTCCTACTGTTGCCGGTCCTGCTTCTAATGGTGGCTGTCTTGTGACAGACTCTGATGGTGATGGCACTCCTGATAATGTAGATGAATGTCCGGATTCAATTGGACCAAGAGGTACATTAGGTTGTCCTGATCAGGATGGAGATGGCGTTAAAGATAGCGATGACAGATGTCCTTCAGTACCAGGAAGCCTTGTCAATAACGGTTGCCCTGATGATGTAATTGATTCAGATGGAGACGGTGTACCTGACAACATAGACAAATGTCCTACTCGGGCAGGTTCAGCGCTTTATTCTGGTTGCCCTGATACAGATGGTGATGGTATAGATGACAGTAGGGATGCGTGTCCTGATGAAGTTGGACCTGCTACAAACAGAGGATGCCCGGTTGATCAAACACCAGATCGCGCGATATTAAGAGATATTGACACAGATGGTGATGGTGTATTTGATGCAGATGACAGATGCCCGGGCAGACCAGGACTTGCGATTTATGATGGCTGTCCTGATACCGATGGTGATGGTCTTGATGATAGCAGGGACCGATGTCCAAATAGTGCAGGACCGATAGATACCCAGGGATGTCCTGAAGTGTCGGCGAGTGACAGACGTATCTTACAAATAGCAATGAGATCTGTACAGTTTGAAGTTGCTTCAGAAGCGATTAAGACTCAGTCCTTTAACATCCTTAGACAAATAGCAGAAATCATGGATAAGTATCCTGACTTTAACTTGTCTATAGAAGGACATACCGATGATCAGGGCCAGGCAGTTGTTAATCAGAGACTTTCAGAATCTCGAGCCAAAGCTTGTTATACATTCTTGCTGAATAGCGGTGTTCCTGCTGAAAGAATGTCTTTTGCAGGATATGGGGAAGCAAGACCGATTGCTAATAATGAAACGATCAGTGGACGAACATTGAACAGAAGGGTAGAATTTGCCCTGATTCCTAGACAATAATCGTTGTTTAATAAATATAGATACCCGGATCATCAGAGTTATGGTCCGGGTATTTTTTTGCTTTCTACTAAACATCCGCTTTCGCAAAAATAGCTTGTAGCGGGTTTCATACCCGAAGCATTCAAGACATAAGGGTGTGGGGTGCATTGGGTACAAGACCCACTGTCAAGTGAGGGTGGGCCAATATGTTCATAATACCCGCAACCCGCACTCCGCAACCCGCATCTAGTAACTGGTTCAATAGTTGGCAGTTAGAACATAGTACATGCCTAATATAGGTTGACCTTTTAGTTTCAAAGTAGAATTAAAAGTGAGGGCTTCCCTATAGGGAATAAGAGGGCGCGGGCCGCGATGAGTATTAAAGGTAGTAAATTGAATATAATCCTATGAGTCCTTGCTCCATCCCCTGATGTGTGTGTGAGTGTGCATTGGTACAAGACCCACTGTCAAGTGAGGGTGGACCAAAATGTTCAAAATACCCGCATCCCTCAATCCGTACCTCATTCACAAATTCTAATTACCGATATGTAAGTCTTGGGAACTTGAGCATAACATGATCACTAATATTTCAATTTTATTAACTTGTATCGTCTTTCGAACCAAATTGGAATTATAATAATAAAAGTCATTCGATGATCAAGAGCATTTTGGGTTATGGAATTACTATTGCCATGCTTTTAATCATTCTGAAATGGATAGACTATAGATTATTCACAGGCTTTGTCTCGCTGGAAGTTTATGCAGGCATCATAGCGACCATTTTTACAGTTTTAGGTGTATGGATAGGCCTCAGATTGACAAGCCCAAAGGTCGTTACGGTAGAGCGTGAAAATGAATTTGAATTGGATGCTGAAAAGTTAAAATCGCATGGCATCAGCAACCGCGAATATGATGTATTAGGCCTTATGGCTAAGGGTTGTTCTAACCAGGAAATCGCAGACGAATTATACATTTCACTAAATACAGTAAAAACCCATGCTTCCAGTTTGTTTTCCAAATTAGATGCTAAAAGAAGAACCCAGGCAATCCAACAAGCGAAACAAAAGGGTCTATTACCTTAACCTAGTCTGATGGAATGTATACACTAAAGTATGAATCGCGCTTTGAGGGACTAATTCACTCTAAAGTATGAGATAGTAAGAAATGTTCAATCTTATCTTAACCTCAGAATTCTAATGCAGGAACATGATTAAAATAGTAGTTACATTCGGTATTATCGCTGGGCTTATTTGTGGAGGGATGTTTTTCCTACAAAAACCAGAGGACGGATTAATGGACTTTTCAAATGGTGCTTTATATGGTTATGTTACCATGATCATTGCATTATCGACCATCTTTTTTGCAGTAAAACAATACCGGGATAAGTACAACGGGGGAGTTATCAAATTTGGTAAAGCTTTTGTGATCGGATTATTTATCACACTTATTGCAGGTATCGTATATGTAATCGCATGGGAAATCTTCTTTACAAACTATGTTCCTGATTATGGTGAGCAATATTTAACCTACCTGGAGCAAGAAATGGGGAAAGACGGACTGAGTACAACGGAAATAGATACTCAATTGGCGCCCCAGCGAGAGATGATGCTTGCCTATCAGGAAAATATATTGATGCGATTAGGATTCACTTTTCTTGAAATATTTCCAGTTGGCTTAGTTATCTCATTAATTAGTGCCCTTGTGTTCGGAATTTTTTTTTAAAAAGGAAGAAAGTTAAAATGGACAAGGCATGAGCTAAATTTCTGTATCTTAATTTAATCCTCATTTGCCTTGAGCGATATTATAATTGTAATAAAAAGAGATCATCGTTAAAAAAGTCTTTGAATGAATTTAATCTTAGAATATGGTGTAAGATACCTGATGCAAAAAACAATTTTTACTTTTGAGTATATATCCTAATCTGATTGATAACCTTAAATAGAATTAGACAATGACAGTACAGGAAATAATGAAAGAATTAGAAAATTATGGGGACGAAAGGACAAAACAGATCTTTCTAAAACACGGTGCTCGCGAACCCTACTTTGGCGTCAAAGTACAGGACCTTAAGAAGATTGTGAAAAAAGTAAAAAAGGATCACACACTTTCGATAGGACTGTACAACACAGGTAATAGTGATGCGATGTACCTGGCTGGATTGATAGCGGATGAAAACAAAATATCCAGGGAAGAATTGAATCGCTGGGTAAAAAATGCCTCGTGGTATATGATCAGGGAATATACCGTCCCATGGGTGGCTTCAGAAAGTGCGTACGGTTTTGATTTGGGATTGGAATGGATAGATTCTGATGATGAGGGTATCGCCTCTGCCGGATGGTCGACACTATCTTCGGTAGCTGGTTTGGTACCAGATGATCAGTTAGATATTAAGGCATATAAGAAATTGTTAAAAAGAGTAGAAATGTCCATTCACAAATCTCCCAATCGTGTAAGATATACAATGAATGGATTTGTAATAACAGTTGGTACAGCCATCGTCAAATTATCAGATGAAGCCAAGAGGGTAGCGGAGTCAATTGGAAAAATCGATGTGGAAATGGGTGGAACATCCTGTAAGGTTCCACTGGCTACAGCATATATAAAAAAAGTAATTGACCGTGGTACACTTGGGAAAAAACGCAAATCGGCCCGTTGCTAGTGTCATTGAATTAATATACCAAAACTAACCAAGTGAAAAAGCAATTGATCGAGACCTGGCAAATTCATAACAGGATAAATATATATTTACTTGAAGCCATCAACGACGAGGGGTATCTCCTTGATATTTCAGCATCAAAAGGAAGAAATGTCGGTGCCCAGTTTGCACATATACACAACGTAAGACTGATGTGGTTAAAAGCAGCGGCACCAGAATTGATGGAGGATGTAATAAAAATTGAAAAAGATAACGTTCTTACCATTAGTAGTCTTCGGCACTCACTTATCAGTTCGGGATCGGCAATCGAGCAACTTTTAACAAAAGGTATCGATGAAGAAAGGATAAAGGGTTTTAAACCACACCCGACAGCTTTCTATGGATATCTCATATCTCATGAATCTCATCATCGTGGTCAAATAGTCCTTTCCTTAAAGCAATCTGGACATCCCATAGATAAGAAAACAGCATTTGGTCTTTGGGAATGGGGTGCTAGATAGCCTCTCCCATAGCTTATGGAACATAAAATGATAAAGCAACATTAATCTGATGTGGTCGTCGAAGTTGTGTATAAGCGTCTATTGAAAAAACATGCCCTTATAGTGTAGTGGGTGGAGTGAAAATTGAGAAAATTCTCGCAAATCCTAAAAATGAGACAACCGGTGATATAATCGAGGAGCTTTAAGATCGGTTTATGGCGTTTCTGAATTAAATCAATAATTCAAAATGTTACGTCATATGAAACCATCTACTAAGTATCTGCTTTTTCTATTGCCATTACTAATGTTGCTAATAATTAATTGCAGTGAAGAAGAAGAACCCGCACCCACCCCCAATCCCAATCCTAATACAATAGATCAATCCATCACAGCAGAGACAATTCCGATTTCTGATAGTGCCTATAATGGCGATGATGGTTTATCGATCGATAGCAAAGGATCTATTTATGTTTCTAATCTCGCATCAGGGGTCGGCACACAAATACATAAAGTCATGCCAAATGGAAACAGCGCTCTCTTTGCTTCCAACCTCGCCGGACCAATGGGTCATTTTTTTGATAGTGCCGACAACCTTTTTGTCGCTTTTAATAAATCAAATATTATAGCCAGAATAGCCCCTGATGGATCTAGCACAGATTACATAACGGATGCAAGATTTCAAGGAGGTAGTTTGGTTGTCGATACGGACGGCACAATCTATCATTCTGTATTTCCAAGTAATTCTGTCTACAAGATCAGTCCTGATAAAGAAATAACCCGGATGGCTTCCGGAGGATCTTTAAGCGTTCCATTTGGTATCACTCTGGACAATGATAAAAATATTTATGTGGCTAATTTTTCTAATGGTATTATAAGTAAAATCACCCCTGAAGGAAATACCTCCGAGTTGGCAACAATACCTTCGAAAGTCGGGTATTTGATATTTTCCGGTGGTAAACTTTACGCGACAGGATTTACATCGCATAATATATATGTCATCAATCTGGATGGCACCTTTTCTGTATTGGCAGGAACCAGTAAAAGTGGTAATAACGATGGTGCTGGTTCAGAGATTTCTTTTGCATCTCCAAATGGTATTGCAGCTTCTAAGGATGGAAAGTTTCTGTATGTTTCACAAAAGAATCTCAAAATCCGAAAGATAAAATTGAAATAAAAAGTCAGTGAAATCTTCGAGTTCACATAGATGGTCTTATTTGAAATAGAGAGATCAATATAGAATTATGTTATAGAAAGTATCTTCTTCATATTAGTTGTTTTCATATTAATGCCCACTTACAATTGTGTAAGTGGGCATTGATATACTGTATTTTAAGATTAGTCCTGCCGGTACTCTAAACCCTTTCTAATTTAATTTGAACTATTCAATCCATGGACCAATGTCATGATCCATCATTAGACTCTTAAGGCCTTCTAACTTTCCATTCTTGAATTGTGTATAATTAGAAATTGCATTTTGCAATCTCGATTTTAAAATCTCATATACCTGCTGGTGTTCATTCGTCGGAGGGAAATCTGCCGTTTCAATTACACCACCCAGGTAATTTAATCGCTCAATTATCTTCACGGGATATCGTACCGCGTCCTGTCCGTGACCGGTATATTGTAATTGAATCAGCTGGCTTTCGATTCCGATTAAAAGGGTGTCGATAGCAGCTATAGAATCTCTTACAGCTGCCTGCATTTTTTTTGCTTTAAGTATGGCACTTATATCATATAATTGTCGGCGTGTTTGTTCGATTTCATTAATTGTCTCAGTAGCTTTGTTTACATCAATGTAAATATTTGATATCAAGTCATATTGTGCCTGAATATCTGAAAGGGTACCTTCAGAATTGGGATCTTTAACAACATTAAGTGTGCTCTTATAAATCGAATCCTTTACTTCAAGATGTACAGCGTAATCTCCGGGAGGCATCAGGACATCAAATGGTGCCAGGGGAGGCTTTCTGGTGCGATCATTATCAAGGCTAAGCCAGTCCGCATAAAGTACATTTGTCCGCATCAGTAATTGTTCGCTCTTTTTACCTCTCATATTCCACCATACACGATTCAATCCGGATATGCCCTTGTGCTTCAATGTCCTGACCGTATCTGCTGCACTATTTAGAATATGCACTTTTACATCATCATCTTTTTCACTTAACCAGAAATTAATTGAAGCACCAACTGGTGGATCATCACCAAAAGAAGCCTCCCTGAAAAACTGCATTACACCGGCTACAGGGCGGAGTCTGAAAGATGGTTTTGGATCAAATAGATGTGCATCCGAGAGTTGTGTATTCCCAGCCATTTGCTGTAGCATACTGATGTCATCAAGGATCCAGATGCCTCGACCATAAGTGCCGATTACGAGATCATTATAATGCTCCGGGATGTCCATCCAATACATAGGTGTTGCTGGCAAATTTGCCATAAGCGGCTGCCATAGTAGTCCATCGTTAAAGGACACATAAAGTTTGTTTTCAGTACCCAAATACAGCAGACCCTCTTTAAACGGATCCGATTTAATATGTCTTGTATAGCTTAAATTTCCGCTTTCTATGCCATTTACTATTTTAACCCATGAGGCACCATAATCATTGGTTTTATACACATAGGGATCAAAATTTCCCACCTGGTGAAACTCTATGGTTATATAAGCTGTACCCGCTTCAAAACTGGAAGCATTAATATTTCG
>JAJCYJ010000278.1 GCA_029262975.1 Saprospiraceae bacterium | reverse complement strand
GTGCCTAATCTGGATTTGCTTCCATCTACTATAGATCTGGTTGGCGCCGAAATCGAACTTGTAAATAAAGATAAAAGAGAATACGCTCTTAAGAAAACGCTAAAAAAAGTCAAGGACGATTATGATTACATATTTATCGATTGTCTACCCTCTCTTGGTTTGATAACAATCAATGCATTAACCGCTGCGCACACGGTAATTATACCTATTCAATGTGAAATATTCTCGTTGGCAGGACTTGGTAAATTGAAAAATACAATTGCCGCTATTAAGCAAGAATACAATGAAAAACTAGAAATTGAAGGGATACTTTTAACAATGTATGACAGAAGATTACGAATGGCCAATATGGTAGCGGATGAATTAAAGGATATGGTGTCGAACTATGTATTTAAAACGATCATTCATAGAAATTCTAAAATTGGTGAGTCTCCAAGTGTAGGCCAACCCGTTATCATGTACGATGCTACTAGCACAGGTTCCATAAACTTTTTGAATCTTGCTACAGAATTTCTCAAAATAAATAATGATCTCAAATCTTAAGATTGAAAAATCATGAGCAAATCAAATAAAAAGGATGTCGGCAAAGGGATAAGGGCACTCTTGTCTAATATGGACAAATCCGATTCTTCGGTTAAAAAGGAAGTAATAGGAATCGGACAAAAGGATCTTGAATCTAATCAATTAGCGCTAAAATATATTGAACCAAATCCTTTTCAGCCGCGACATGAATTTGACCAGGAAGAACTAGATGAACTTACTAGTTCTATTAAAACTCACGGAATAATCCAACCATTAGCTGTAAGAAAATTAAATAGCAAAAGTTATCAGATAATTTCTGGGGAACGAAGGTGGCGAGCAGCCAGAAATTTAAAGTTAGAAAAAGTCCCGGTTCATATTCTTGAAGCAGATGATCAAGCCATGCTTGAAATTGCCCTTCTGGAAAACATTCAACGCGCCGATCTTAATGCTATTGAAATTGCAATTAGTTTCCAGCAACTTATTACCGATTGTCATCTTACACATGAAGAACTCTCTGAAAGAATTGGAAAAAAAAGAAGTAGCATTTCGAATTATCTCAGACTGCTTAAATTATCTCCTGCTGTCCAGGATGCACTCAAGAAAAATCAAATATCGTTGGGCCACGCTAAACTACTAGCCGGGCTCGAACATGTTGAAAATCAAACTAATTTTCTTGGTATCATAATCAGAGATGATTTATCAGTTCGCGCTACCGAAAACTTGTTGAAGAGTAAGAAATCAAGCCGGCCCGGTCTTAAGACACAGAACACTTCTAATCCTCAAGTAATTGACATTACTAAAAAACTTACAGAACACTTAGGGTCTAAGGTGAAAATTGATCGTAACACTTCAGGAAAGGGATCTATCAAGATATCTTTTTCATCTGACGATGAATTTAACGATATCATTGAGACTATGCTCGAAAACTAAAACTGTGCTTAGAGTTATTTATGTAATATTGCTCATAAGCTCAGGATTGATTCTTAAAGCCCAGGATCTGTCCAAAGACACAACTACTATTTCTAATTCAAGTGACAACAAAAACTCCTTCACATCTATATTTTATGGACAGCCAGGGAAGGCTGCTTTGTATTCATTATTAATCCCCGGGGGAGGTCAATTTTATAATAGGCGAATTTGGAAAATCCCACTGGTATATGCCGGAGAAGGATTTGCAGCTTATAATTTGTTAAAGAGTTTGAGATCCTTTCGTGACAAAGATCAATGCTGGAAATCATTTGTAACTGATGCCAGCAATCCAGATCCTATTTGCGGCACAACAGACAATCTCGGATCTGCCTTTGATCTGCGACAATCTGCTCGGTCTGGTAAAGAAGTCGCATGGATAATAATGAGTGTCGCACATCTGATGAATGTAGTAGAAGCGTTTGTGGATCGACATCTGATCAACTTTGATACTTCAGAGGACCTAAGTATACACAATCTTCCCAATTATGAAATTGTAAATCATGGATTTGATATACAACCATTGAATTTCATTTCGATCAAAATTCCCCTTAATTCTGACTGACTGATCAAATATTATTCCATCCTTAAAACCAACAATATACAGATTTGGAATGGATGAATTATACCTTTTATTAGCCTTCGTAGAAGCTTCTTTTTTGTTGTGAAAAGTCTCGATCATTTAAGGGAAACGATAAAATCCGTTTTTGTCGCTATCAATTAGATAGGGCCTCAATGGACTGCGCCTATTAGAAATTGAAGTATTGACTTATATCAATTAATGATTAATTTTCATTTTTAATTATGAAAAATCCTTATCGCTTTTTTTATTTAGACAAAATCCCTAACAGTCTCAGCAGAAATTGTCGAATACAATGATGGATGTAATTATTCATGATGGCCATGAAGGTTTGTGAGTGGGGTCTGAATCTTGATTCTTTATAATCTTCTTGATGGTGTCTTGAACCTTGAATTTCACGATTTTTATGATTTCATGATGTCATTGTTGTGGACTTTTTGAATTGAAGACTCATAGCACCGAAATTGTCTGAATCAACTTGCCTACAGACGAGGCAGGGATTCATAGGATTAAAGGATGTTAGGATTTTTCTGATTGAACTTTTTAAAAGCAAGAAGTGTGATATAACAGACTTTTTGAATTACACGCCCTTATTCTCCTTAATCAAGGAATCCTATAATCCTATTAATCACGGTCCAAGAGAATATAACCAAGTCAATTATGGGGTTGAAATATAGTTCACAAAGTTAGGACGAGCATTAGGGATACTTCGTCACATTTCTCTATGGACTAACAAACAAACGCTAAACATTACATATAATTCTCACATCTTTGCGGGCGCAAATATCCAATGTGAATAAAAGTGACTTAAAGATTGTATTCCTGGGCACCCCTGAATTTGCTGTGGCATCTTTAGAAGCTATTCTAAATGAAGGCTATAATGTGGTTGGAGTGATTACTGCACCAGACAGGAAAGGTGGACGAGGTATGAAGAAAACGATCGAATCATCTGTCAAGAAATATGCTTTCTCAAAAAATTTAAAAATTCTTCAACCTACTAATCTTAAGAATCCTCAATTTTTGGAGGAACTTAAGGCTCTAGGCGCTAACCTGCAGGTTGTTGTAGCCTTCAGAATGCTTCCAAGAGTAGTCTGGGATATGCCGACTTTAGGTACCTACAATCTCCATGGATCCTTATTGCCAAAATATCGTGGTGCCGCCCCTATCAATTGGGCCATCATGAATGGAGAACAAAAGACTGGTGTAACTACATTTAAGCTGAAACATGAAATTGATACAGGAAGTATAGCCTTGCAAGCGGAAGTGCCTATACATCCTGCTGATTATTTGAATGACGTGCATGATAGGATGATGGTCATTGGAGCGAATTTAGTAACGAAAACTATCCGAAATCTGTGCTCAGGACATCTAATATTAAAGGAACAAGACGAATCAGGCATCACAAAAGCCCCAAAAATATTTCATGATGACTGCCTCATATCATTTGACAATACGCCATCAGACATCTTCAATAAAATTCGTGGATTGAGTCCGTATCCTGCTGCCTGGATGACTATTGGTGAAAAGAAAATCAAAATCTATAAGGCAATGTATTCTTATCATCAACACCAATCTCAACCAGGTGATATAATAACTGATGGTAAATCATATTTAGCCATTTCATGTCTTAATGGATTAATCTTTTTAACAGAAATTCAGCCACAGGGAAAAACTAGGATGCTAATTAAGGATTATCTTAACGGACTCCAGATTACAGAGAGAACACAACCATATCTACGACGAATTCAATCACCCTGGTCATACTAAAGTCTTCAGAAGAAGTACTTATTTCTAAAAAACTATTTGTTTCCAGATGAGGGCTGAAGGATGTA
>JAJCYJ010000277.1 GCA_029262975.1 Saprospiraceae bacterium | reverse complement strand
TTACTACGTAAATCGCTCACTCATGTTAAGAATCGGGATGACTGATTGATTTCGCCCCACGGGCGAATGATGACAAAGTCATCAAATGAAGGAACCACAAAGTGGGTGGGGCGGCTTGGACCCGATTTAGAAAATTGATCTCGGTTTTAATATTCTTGTAAAAGAATATTAAAAATGTTTGAACAACAAATTGGGTGTGTAAATACACATCCCTAGTTAGACTCGGCATCCAGATAACCCGGATGTTGCTCGGCAAATGGGAAAGCAAAGGAATGAACCCAATCCAACCATCTATATCGATATTGACCGATACGACTTTTAGAAAACCACCCTTTGGCTCTCGAGGTACGTTGATTTAATCAGTTAAAATACGCTTACATCCTGATTTTTGAACGCATCCATTTGAAGATCAAAATTATTGATCCTTGGTGGATACACGAGCATATCCTTTTTTCATAAAATTAGATTTTAGTGAAATGAGAATATGAGGGAATCAGAAACATCATAGTATAAAAAGAAATGAGCGCCTGATTTAACATTGATGCATTATCTCATGCACAAGATATTTTCATCGATTTTGCGTTTATTTTTAACCGATGAAGACCGCGATCTTTAATTTGACGGGCCCGCTCTCTACTCAATCCAAAATAATCTGCAATTTCCTGGAGATTTTGTTTCCGATTATCTATACCAAAATACATAGCGATAATGTGTGCTTGTCTTGTTTTTAGAGTAGAGAGCAACTCTGTTATGTCAAGACGCAAAGATTCAAGATGTGCAAGGTTAAAGTCAGGAGGGGGTATGCTTGAATCTGTCATCATTTGTACGAAGCTGGCATCACCGTCACTTCCTATCGGAGCATCTAATGATGTTGTTATTATATTATTTTGGAGGCATGATTTTATTTTGTCAGCTGGTATTTCTGTAGCCTTAGAAAGCTCTTCTATGGTTGGTTCCCTTTCATATCGTTGAAGTATTTCATCACGTTTTGCAAGGATTTGTTTTGTTTGCGTAAGAATATTGGTTGGTATCCTGATTTTACGGGATTTATCATTCAGTGAAGAAATGATAGATTGCCGGATCCACCAAACTGCATAAGAAATGAATTTGAACCCTCTGCTTACATCGAATCTTTTTGCTGCCTTCATTAGACCGATATTGCCTTCATTAATCAGGTCGCTTAATGAAGATCCTCCGTGTTGATATTGTTTCGCCACAGATACTACAAACCTCAAGTTATGGTTGACAATTTTTTGCAAGGCTGATTCATCGCCACCTTTGTATTGATTAAATAGTTGTACTTCTTCATCTGGTGAAAGAACTTCATACTTTGTAATTTCATTAAAATACTTGTCTACTGACTTTTCATCTCTTGGAGTAATAGTTTTTGTAATCTTTATAGCGCGCATATTTTTTTTATAATTTAATGATGAAAGAATTGTGACTCATAATTATGGATCCAACTAATTAGAAAATCTAAGGTGGTTCTTCATATTGTACATGTAAACCTGGACTTATTCTAATTTTGACAGATTCAGACTCGATTTTTGACCTTCATTCTTTTGGCTATTTGTTCATATAGCTATCATAGAATGGCAAAATTGAATTCTGAAATGCCTAACATGATACCCTCAATATTGTGTCGGTGCAATTAGAAACTCAAACTTATTTTAAAAAAAAAGTAAGATTAGAGAGAATAGATAGTGGCGTTAATTTTGTATGTTTCCACAAGCCGTTGAACAAACAATTTATGACCTCTTGGAGTCAATAAGAATAGTTTGCCCTGCTTTAAGGAAGCAATTTTACTTAGTAACTTCCACTTAGTAATTAATTTTTGTGGTTGATCAGTTTTAAGTGCGATGTCCGTATAACAACGGCTTCCTTTTGTGATGAATGAAATGTCTGCCTGGACTTTTTCTTGGGTGGTGCGATTAATGAAAGTTTTGGGTGGTTCGAAGTCTTTGTGATTTGCTCTCAGAGAAGAGATTGAATTGCTTTTGACCCATTGAATTGCTTTTGAAAGATAGTTGTCTTTTAACATCGAAGAATTTAAGTGAATAATATGCTTTTGAATAAAGCCTTACAACTAACTAACTGATAATGAATAAGATAGGTTCCAACTTGTTGAATTAATTTGAAATGCAAAGATCACATCAGATTTTGACATTGGCCAGGAGAGAAGCAATAGAGGAAAATATCTTTACATTTTTGGTAAATAATGAGATATTTTATGATATTTTATCAGTTATTTGTGGATTTTCTAATTTTTCCAGAGCATCATTCATGTTGATTGGTTTTATATAACATATGTAGCCCATGAAATTCAACAATAACTTCCTGACAATTCTCTAATATACGTAATACATAAAATTTGATAATTGTCACCTTACTATCTATCCTTAATCGGAACCTTGATCCATATGTGTCTTTAAAAGTTTCTTAAGTTCAGCCATTTCTTGCTTGAGAGCCTTGATTTCTGCTTGCTGGTCACTAATCATCTCCTGTTGTTCTTTAACTGCCTCAATCACTAAGACGGAAAGCTTTCCATAATCGACGGACTTAAATCCTTCTGTATCTGTAGAGACTGCTTCTGGCAGTACCTCTTCGACTTCCTGAGCAATGACTCCGACCTGACGGGTTTCATCTATTCCTTCTATCCAATGATAATAATAGCCCGATACACTCATGAGTTTTTCTGTTGGATCGAGAATGGGTTCTATGTTCTTTTTCCATCTACCATCACTAAAAGTATTCCATGCATTGGCCCTCGCTTGTGAGCCGTCTCCATTAACTCCTACCTGTAATCTATAACCAGGATTACTAGTACCAATCCCTACGTTTCCACTATCCCCTTTAAGGATCATCGTTAAGGTTTCAGCCCCTCTTCCTCCTCTATAAAATTCAATCTCGCGCAGATCCGCGTTGCCTCTCATAATTAGACGAGTTGCTTGTTGACCAGAATTATCTGTCGTAGTAAATTCCATAGCAGCAGTACCTGCAACCTGGTTTTGAGTTATGCCAACAGGGTGTGTGCTGCCAGGGGCCAAAAGCATGAGAACGGTGGTCGGGCTGTCGACTCCGATACCAAGTTTAACTGCATCTGATCCTGTACCTCCCAAAACAGCACAGTTTGAACAATCAACTTTAGCATTGTAACCTATAGCAATACTACTATGCTGGCTTGTGTCCAACGTATTTGCTTCCGCTCCAATCATAATATTTTTATTGCCTGATCGATTATTAGATCCAGCATCATATCCAAGAAAAACATTGCTAGAACCAGCCCTATTAAAATTACCCGAACTTTTCCCCAAGAAAACATTCTGAAATCCGATTGTATTAAACAATCCTGAGTTCTGACCAATAAAGGTATTTTCCTTGCCCGAAGTATTTCTAAACCCGGAATTTTGTCCAAAAAAAGCATTGTCGTATCCGTTGATGTTCAAACCTCCGGATTGATATCCCATAAATGTGTTTCGGTACCCTATCGTATTATTTAAGCCGGATTCGTGTCCAAAGAAAGAATTAAAGTTCCCGGTTAAATTCATTAATCCAGTCTCATATCCAAAAAAAGAGTTAAATCTTCCGTCTGTATTATTAACCCCGGATTTTGATCCGACAAATGTATTCTGAGCACCAAAAGAAAAGGGGGGTACGGTATTCTTTCCAGTTTCATAACCTATATAAATTGAAGTACTGTCATCACCACTATGGATATCAAGATTTCCCCTAACCTTAACATCTCCTTCTACATCCAGATGATATTGCTGAGCAATGACAGTATTGGTTTTGAAAAGAATAAACAGAATAAGGAAGTAAGTGATTTGAGTCTTCATAACCTAGGATTTAATGCATTAAGATAATTAAGAAAAGTCAAAACAACTTAAATCATGAGGCTTTCTACATTGCTATTTCTAATTTGTCCAATTCCAATAGAGAATGAAGACATTTCAGAGTGTAACACTTTTCCTTCTTTTTATGAGACTGTCAAATCTCTGGAAAAGAATAAGGAAGGTATTTCTTTACCCGAATTTTAACCTGCATTCGAAGCCATCTATTTTAAATAAGGAGACATCAAGACATAGACATAACAAACTTCAAGCAAGACAAATATTGAATCGGTTCATGTGTTTATGAAGAAATATTAGAATCTCAGTACAAAGTGTTCAATCATTTCTATATATTTTTACCCCGATGCCAAAAAACAACTTCCTCCAGGAATTAAAAAGACGCAACGTTTACAAGGTAGCATTGGCATACGCCATTGTCGCATGGTTGATCCTGCAAATCGGTTCTATCGTCTTTCCAATTGTTAATGCTCCCGGATGGGTAATGCAGGTCTTGCTATTTTTCTTGGTTATTGGATTCCCCATCGCCTTGATCCTCGCA
>JAJCYJ010000276.1 GCA_029262975.1 Saprospiraceae bacterium | reverse complement strand
CAAAAACAGAAGATATTCAAGCATTGTCATGACGTGTGTATAGACAATGACAAGAATATCTATGTCTGCCAGTGGAATGCTGATAAAACGTATCCGATCAAATTAGAAAGAGTATAATATTTAATGGACTTCCTGTCATCGTATTCTTGATTTCAATTTGATTATCTGCGAAGACAGGAATTTTTCCTTTCCTTGAATTATGACTTTAACTACGCTTGCTTTCCTGGCCGCTGTGCCAATTTTGGCTGCTGCCGTAATGCTGATAGGCTTCAGATGGCCGGCGAAGAGAGCAATGCCATTAGTCCTCTTAATTACTGCATTTCTGGCATGGTGGGGATGGGATTACGCTATAGTTAATATCATTGCTTCCTCTATCCAAGGTCTATTTATCACATTTGACATCCTCTTCATCATCTTTGGTGCCATTCTCCTATTAAATGTACTCAAGTATTCGGGTGCAGTCTTCGTGATACGCAATGGATTTACCAGGTTAAGTGATGACCGTCGGGTTCAAGTCATCATCATCGCATGGCTCTTCGGATCTTTTATAGAAGGGGCGGCAGGGTTTGGTACTCCTGCAGCCATCGTTGCACCATTGCTTGTGGCCCTGGGTTTTCCTGCTCTTGCTGCGGTTATGTTGGGTCTGATGGTACAATCTACAGCCGTTACTTTTGGTGCGGTCGGCACGCCCATACTGGTCGGCATACGCGGCGGGCTTCAAAGTGCTGAAGTAGATCTTGCTTTAGCCGCAGAAGGAGTCTCTTTTGCAGATTATTTACAATTAATCACAGGTGAAGTAGCTATATTTCATGCGGTGGCGGGCACATTCATTCCACTGTTCATGGTGTGTATGATGACCCGATACTTTGGCCAGAATAAGTCGTGGAGTGAGGGCTTGTCGATATTGCCTTTTGCCCTATTAGGTGGGCTTGCCTTTACTATTCCTTATGTGCTAAATGCATTTTTCCTGGGCCCTGAATTTCCTTCTCTACTCGGCGCCCCAATTGGACTTGCCATCATAACACTGGCTGCAAAAAAGGGTTTTTTACTGCCTCGAGATAAGTGGGATTTTCCTCCTCGGGAAAAATGGCCTTTTGAATGGCTGGGCACACTCCAAATTGATGTTGACGAAGAATCAACCGGATTTAAACCAGGTCTTATTTCTGCCTGGATACCTTATTTATTAGTTGGGGTTCTCTTGGTTATAACACGACTAAACAGTTTGCCGATCAAATCATTTTTATCCGGTATCACTATTGAATGGACAGACATTCTCGGTACCGGCATCGCAGCATCGAGTGCCCCGTTTTATTTGCCGGGCATGATCTTGCTCATCGTATGTATTGCGACTTTTTTCTTGCATAAAATGCAATTCAGATCATTTAGAAAAGCCTTTGAAGAAAGCAGCAGTATGTTGCTAGGAGCAGGATTTGTGCTCATATTCACCATTCCGATGGTACGCATATATATCAATTCAGGCGCCAATCCTGCCGATCTACCCAGTATGCCTATAGCTATGGCAGAATTTGTCGCTGTATCGGTTGGAGAGGTATATCCCATCTTTGCGCCGATGATCGGAGCACTGGGCGCCTTTATTGCAGGAAGTAATACGGTAAGCAATTTAATGTTCAGTTTATTTCAATATGGCGTCGCAGAACGTCTTTCTATGACCCCTTCTATCATTGTTGCCTTACAGGCTGTAGGCGCTGCTGCGGGAAACATGATAGCGATCCATAATGTTGTGGCGGCATCAGCTACCGTTGGTATGCTTGGGAAAGAAGGGAGTATTCTTAGAAAAACTCTTATCCCGACAGCTTATTATGTGATCGTGGTCGGGATAATGGGATTGATAGCCATACATGTCTTAGATATAGGAGGGGTCTGACGGATGTGAACTGAGTCGGTTACACTATTCTAACCTAAATCAGCCTTAATTTCGTCAGTAGTCTAAAGAGGAATGGTTATCATTATGAAATATAAACACTAAGGACAACCTTGATAAGATGATAGATAAGAAATTTCTCATTCCATTCATATTGGTTACCAGTCTTTTCTTTCTTTGGGGGCTTGCCAATAACATGACGGATACGCTTCTTGCGGCATTCAAGAAAATAATGTCGATGACGGACTTCATGACCTCATTGATACAATTGGCATTTTATGGGTCTTATTTTTGTTTGGCAATTCCAGCCGCAATTTTAATAAAAAAATACTCATACAAATCTGGCATTTTGCTCGGTTTAGGTCTGTTTGCTGTAGGTGCACTATTGTTCTATCCTGCCAGTCAGACGATGATTTATGGCCATTTCCTCGTCGCTCTGTTTGTGCTCGCCGGAGGGCTTTCTATCCTTGAGACGACAGCTAATCCATATATCATTGCAATGGGAGATCCGGCTACCGGAACCCGAAGACTTAATTTTGCACAAGCTTTTAACCCGATAGGATCAATAACAGGCGTTGTCCTAAGCAAATTTTTCATTTTATCTCAACTCAACCAGGCATCAGAATCTGAACGGGCCACTATGTCTACAGAAGCATTAAGTGCTATTCAGAATCAAGAGTTATCTGCCGTTATGGGGCCGTACGTTGGAGTAGCCATCTTCCTGGCACTTCTTTGGTTGGTCGTTGCTTTTTATAAAATGCCGCAGGCTAGTGAGCCTGACAATGGCCTAGACTTTGGTCCAACTTTTAAAAGACTTATAAAAAATTCTAATTACGTATGGGGTGTGATCGCTCAGTTCTTCTATGTGGGTACCCAGATTTGTGTATGGTCTTTTACCATCAGATATGTTATGTTAGAGCTTGGGTTAAATGAAGACAGTGCTGCGAGCTATTATTTGGCCGCATTGGTGCTCTTCACAGGTTCCAGATTTATCTGCACATGGCTGATGAAGTTTTTTTCTCCCCAGGCCTTAATAAAATCTCTTGCACTTGTAGCCATGGCATTTACACTGATTGTCATGTTCGGTGGAGGATATGTCGGTGTTTATGCTTTGGTCGGTATCTCAGGTTGTATGTCACTTATGTTTCCTACTATCTTTGGTTTGGCATCCGAAGGCCTTGGAGAGGATCGAAAGATAGGTGGTTCAGGTTTGATTATGGCTATTTTGGGTGGCGCTCTCTTACCTTTAATTATGGGGCAGGTATCGGATGTTTCAGGAAGTATAAAGCTGGCTTTTATCGTACCGTTGTTTTGCTTTGGCATAATCGTCTTTTATGCGATGAGAAAAAAGAAAGCCTTAATCCCCCTCGAAATAAGCTAATATCTGCGGAATGATTTGTATTGATAGTCACCAGCATTTTTGGAAATATAATCCTGTGCAATACGATTGGATAGATGAAAGTATGCATCTAATCCAACAAGACTTTTTTCCCGAAGATTTGAAACCAATTCTTCGATCCAATCATGTAGACGGATGTATTGCCGTTCAGGCAGATTCAACAGAACAAGAGACAGATTTCCTTTTGCAATTGGCTCACAATTATAAATTTATAAAAGGCGTAGTGGGATGGGTGGATTTGCTGGACCCAAATGTCCAATCAAGGTTGGCGCATTTTGCATCCAAAAAAGAGTTGGTGGGGATACGGCACATCGTTCAGGGTGAGGCGGACGATTTTATGATGCGACATGATTTTCAAAATGGAATCAAAGCACTTCATCAATTTGAGCTGACCTACGACATCTTAATTTTTCCTTCACAATTAAAGGCGGCCATTGACTTAGTGAGCAAATTTCCAGATCAGAAATTTGTTTTGGACCATATAGCAAAGCCCGGTATCAAAGCTAAAAAGAAGGGCAATTGGACCGAATTTATTCAGATTCTGGCCAACTTTGAGAATGTTTATTGTAAAGTATCCGGGATGGTTACTGAGGCAAATTGGAAAGGTTGGCAAAAGACGGATTTTACACCTTATCTCGATGTGGTCTTTGAATCATTTGGCGTAGATAGGATAATGTTTGGGTCAGACTGGCCTGTTTGTCTGGTAGCTGCGAGTTATGCTGATGTACAATCAATCCTTCACGACTATATAAAAGACTACACGCCCCAGGACAAAGAAAAAATCTGGGGCACGAATGCCATTCAATTTTATAATCTTGAATACACTTGAGATGAATTTGAACTTAAAAGACAAAGTATACATAGTCACCGGAGGATCGAAAGGGATAGGTGAGGGAATAAGTCGAGCTATTGTTAATGAAGGTGGAAAGTTGGTGATTGCTACAAGATCAGAGGGTGACGAGACAAGGAAGTTGCTAAAAGAATTTACTGACAGTGGAGCGCAAGTACATGTGATATATGGCGATCTTCAGGAGTCGGGTGCTTGCAAGAATGTAATTACGCAGACTATATCCAGGTTTGGGCGCATTGACGGATTGGTCAATAATGCCGGTGTCAATGATGGTGCTGGTCTGGAAGAAGGCCCGGATGCATTTCGACGTTCTTTAAGCCGCAATTTGTACCACTACTACGATTTGGTTCATTTCGCCTTGCCTTACCTAACAGAAAGTAAAGGGTCTATTGTAAATATAAGTTCGAAAGTAGCCCTTACTGGCCAGGGTAAGACTTCGGGCTATGCGGCTGCTAAAGGAGCCCAGTTAGCTTTGACACGCGAATGGGCTGCAGAATTATTGCCATTTTCGATACGTGTCAATGCAGTATTACCTGCTGAGGTAATGACACCACTATATAGAAACTGGCTCGATAAAAGTTTTGTCGATC
>JAJCYJ010000275.1 GCA_029262975.1 Saprospiraceae bacterium | reverse complement strand
TTCTGGAGATAAACTAATTTCCTTTTTAGAATTTGTTTTAAAAGAACCACTAGATAGGGTAATCTCTATTGTGGACAATTCAATATTCGCTCTGTGGTGCAAAATCACAATTAATTCGGTTATACTCGTTCCATCTGCAGGTATTTCTTCAATATTAAACTTCGCACTTTCAACTATCTTTTCTATAGTTATGTCATCGACTTCATCGCAAAATGAGAAAGTAAATAAAATCAAGATTAAAATGGAATAACGCGTCATGATCCAAATATTTTTCCGACTAATTTTGGTATTTCGTTAAGAGCTTCTAAATCAAGAGACATAAGGATATAAACTCCAGGCTCAATTCGTGATTCTTTGATTGTTGGGTTTGGATGCTTTTCCTTGAAAAGTGACATTCCTAGACCTATCCGACCTTGAGGATAAATTCTATAGTTCATTCCTACCATTAATGACATATTGCTATACAAGGGCTCAAAATCTCTTGTATTAGGCCCACCGATTGCAACACCCAGAGCAAAACTCATTCGATACCAAAACTTATTCTCAGTTACCAAATGGTCAAACTGGATGTTTTTGTCAATAGGTCGTGGGGATATATTCAACCCAGCATAAAGTCTTGGAAAATAAATCCATCCATCATTCCTTTGGTCAGCACCCATGTGAACAAGTCCAAAATCTGGAACCACTATATTTTTATTTGATTCTTTAAACCCAGAAGTTACAGTTGCTGATTGTATCCATAAGCCTGATCGAAATGCTAAAATATTTGAAGCCGGAGGAGGCAATCTATACTTGTGAATTTCAGGAGCAATGCTTTTTAACATATTCTGAA
Source organism: Saprospiraceae bacterium (assembly GCA_029262975.1). GTDB lineage: Bacteria > Bacteroidota > Bacteroidia > Chitinophagales > Saprospiraceae > JAJRXG01. The sequence continues at coordinate 2,151 of JAJCYJ010000275.1, read as the reverse complement.
GTAATATTTTGTTGTCTTCTAACTGTTTAATAAGTGATTCGAGATCTGTCGCAACTATATCATATGTATTAGGGACAGAGATATCAATAATTTTAGCACTTTCCAACAATCCAAATACAACCTTAAGGCTCTTTTCAATATTCTTAATTCTTTTTCTAAATGAGTATTCACTGGTCAGGTTTTGCATCATTGTACTATCGACTGATTTCAAACCCATTAATGTGTGATCACGTGCGTTCGACGTATTGTTAAGTACATTTAAATACTCTAGAAATCCGTCAGTTCCAGCCTTTTGTTTTTGGAGTTCAGCCAAGGCGGCTTGCTTCAATCCATTAATACTTGTAACCGTTGCAGCAGCCGGACGATAGCTATTGAAGTAATTACTCCTTGTAAAAGGCTGTTGATATATAGGCACAATCTGATTTGAGTAAAAAGTCTGAAGATCAGTCCATGTGGCATTCCAGATCTTTATGTCTGTTCTATTAGGAGAGACGCCATTATTTAAATTTCGTAATCGGTCATAAGAAGATTGAGCCTGTTGAGTTCTAAGAACTCCTCCGGCGTGTAATCTATTAAAGACTTTGATAATTAATGTGTCTATAGCACTTGAATCAATCTTATAAATTAGTATTAGATCATAATATTTACTCGGAGCCAATGGTGGAGAAAATAGGTCAAAACGATCTTCAGAAATAAGTGAAGGACTAATGGATAATTGAGTTCCTGTAGGATTTGTGTCCCAAACCTGAATCGCATTAGGAACTGCTGGATCAGGATGTTGAACTTCATGGAAGTATGCATATTCTGGACGATCTTTTCTCAAGGGTATTAGGTCAATAATAAAAGGCTTGTCAAAAGGCATTGATTTTGGGAAAGAACCTTTTTTTAAATCAAAGGTGACCTTTACAGTTACACTTGCACGTTGTGCATTAACAACCATATTTATGAAAAGAAAAAGGATCGTAAGCACTATTTTATAGGAGTCCACTCAACTGAAATCTTTATTCAGCATAATTTATGAAACTATTATTAAAAATAATTTGAATTCATTGGTTATTATCCTAATAGAGTAAAAAATACTTAATATTAACTACATAAATTTAAGTAAGTAGTACAGTTCTTTTGATGAGCATAATTTTTTTTGTCTGCAAATCTTATTTTCATCCATGATGCAATTGTCGATAACATTTTGGTCAAAGCACAAGTACATTTTCAACTGTATCATCGCCAACATACGAACGTTGGATAATGTGATGTTCTTGTCGGAAAGTGTTTTATCTTTTCTCGCCCGGATATGAAACAAAAAAAATGATTCGAACCCAGTTGCGAGCTCATAGGATATATTGGCGTTTTGAACATTGTTGTCCGTTCGGACTATAATTTTCGCTCTTATTTTAAAATAGAAATTGAAATGAAACTAATATGTATTAGTCAGAATTACATCTTACAGACATCTTTAGAATGTTATGTCTTCCACTTACAATCTTCTGTTTCCGGACAAAGCATTAAGAGGCTTAGAGTGTTTTATCCATCAGCAACAAAAGACGGTTATTAATTGGGTTTATGTTACTTTGATTAATATAATGAGTTTCAGAGACTCGAATCATGAATAGATCGTGTAGTCGATATCATTGGAGAATAGGAAAACTAAAGCGAGGAGTTAAATATTAATAGCTAATACAATATTTTTTCTCCAATTGACTACTATTACTTATCATTTCCTGATTGATTGTTCGACTTTGTCAATATTCTCTTAACTGCCCTCAAAAAAGGGGAGGTTCGTTCTAAATTAGAGTATGACGAACGCCTACAAAAAGAAAGGGTAGTGGGTAATTACAAAATCCTCATAATTGAGTATTGTCCATTACTCATTAAACTATAAATCGTCTTCACAAATTATACTAGTACTGGGAACAATGTTTACTCACGCGAATAAAATTAGAATTGAAATGAAAGCTCTTTCTTCGTCCGTAAATATTATGCTTGAATTGGTCAGTGCTGATCCAGAAATTTGAGGGCCATAAAGACAAGCACTGATATTCTAAATATATTGAAATATTTCTATTGAGGCAAAGGCTGAATTAGACAAACCATATAAAGTGTTCCATGCCGTCTTTTTCGATGACAAAAGGAGTTATTGTGTAGTCATAT
>JAJCYJ010000274.1 GCA_029262975.1 Saprospiraceae bacterium | reverse complement strand
GTTATATATATTTGATCGGGTAGATACCTCTTTAATATTAATAAAAGAGCCTCCAACTAATGCCATATGTGACTCAATTGTCTATGATACAATTCCATACTATATTCCGAAAATAGATTCATCCGGTGTGAATCCTTGTGACAGCCTCCCTTGTGATACAATTCCATCAAAAATGTCTATTACGGGTAACATTTTAAACTGTAAGACAGATGAAGCAACCCTCGTTTCTGTAGATAGCCTTCCTGAGGTCTTGATTTCTAATGAATTGGAGACGCTCACCGTCCCGCTCTCACGGGGTGGTAGCAACAGCTATCGTTTTTACTATCAAGGGCTGGAAAGCACGCCTGTTAATCTGACGTACAGTCTTCCCCAGAATTCGCGATTTCAATTTCATGAGAATAACTCCAACGTGCTGAGCAGAACTATTAAAGACGGATCTTCAGTATTTAAAGATCTTATGGTCGTGGATCCAGCCACACTCAGTCAAGCCAAAATTAAACTGACTGGTGATATAGTCATCTTGTGCGACCTCGGTGGTAATGCCATGCAATCCACAATTGATGAATTGGCTTCAGGGCTTAGCATCACTCATGAGGAAAAAGCGCATATAGTTACGGTTAAACAACAAAAGGGATATTTCTGTCAAGATCTGAATGTCACTGATTTTTGTGAGTCAAAAGTTGTGATTCATTATGAACGATTCCAAATTGATTCAACTCTATATTTACGAGATTTCAAATGGATCAGACAGCCTAATGGTGAGGCCCTTGTGGACTTTGGAACGGTATTATTCAAAGCATCTGAAATATCGTGTACTTAAGGTATCACAGATCGGTATAGAAGTAATAATATAACATAAAACTGACGAAGATATCTCGTGCAGTTCGTATGCACTAAAGAATCAAACAATTGTAAAAGTACAGAGTTATAGACACTTACTATTTACACTATAATCGTCAGTCGGGTATTATGTAACCTGGATTATGAAAAATTACTTGAGAAAAGTAAAAATTGCCAGATAACAATAATGACTCCTATTATAAAATAAGCAATTAAAAAGTAGACATATCTTTTATCCATTACTAATTGCTCCCTATTCTCAATTATAGTGAAAGTCGGATAACCCCAGGATTTGATTAATAAATGTGCTACGATAGACGCAACTATGAGTGCGACAAGTTCCCAGATGCATAATTGGCCTTCTGTATATCCAGGAAAATAATGGGACATGTACGGATTAATCACAAGGATGGCGAAGCCTGCCCAAAGCAAAAACAGGAGCACAGTTAAAATAATAAAAAAGACGATTTCTATTTTCTTCATGGTTGGATAAAATTATAAAGTCGATTATCTTAATGATTTCGGAGGCCATATTAGAGGGTTCAAAAACGGCTGTTTTGAACACATAACTTTTAAAGTACTTCCATTATTTTATCCAAAAACCTATCAAGTTCATCTGCTCGATTTCTATTTGTCATTAGGACAATCGTCATCCTATTTTTATAATCTCTGTAGGTAGTGGTCCCAAAAGAGTATGCATATCCGCCATGCTTATGTGCGACTAATTCACCATTTTCAAATTCAACGATCCCTAAAGGCCCTAATGAATTTAGATCTGTTTCCTGGTAGAAGGTGGCGACCTCCTCGATATTGGGATCATATCTTTTTCCAATATATTCTATCCATTTTGCTAAGTCCATATTGGTCATATATAATGGCCCATAGCTGAGTTCAAAAATATTAAACCTCGCATAATTATATTCATCATCTCCCCATGTCTCGGAGTATGATCTTGTCATATTGTTTCTTTCTCGAGGACTTGAGCTATCATAAAATGAATTTTCAATCGAAAGATGATTAATATATTCATTTAATATAAAAGTCCTAAAATCTTGCCCAGATAAAGATTCTATAATCTGTGCCTGCAAAAAATTATTCCAATTCGAATACAAATACCCTTCTCCTGGAGAAAACATGAGCGTATCAATCTTGCCGAGTTCTATTAGAGCTTTCTCATCTGTAGAGGACTTAGAGAAATCTAGTGGTGGTAAACCACTGGTATAGAATAAAATATCTTTGATCGTTACTCTTTCAGCCCATTGCGGAAGCCCGTCTATATATTTATGCAGTGTGTTTTCATAAGATAGTTTGCCTTTCAGAATAAAATCTAAAATTGCAATTGCGGGAAGTTCTTTAGACAAAGATCCAACATTGAATCTTGAGTTATCATCAATATCACCAGTCTTCTCAAAATCAACCGCCCCATAGTTCTGTCTTACAATTTCTTTTCCATCTTTCATAACAAGAATGGCCCCATTAAACATGGAATCACCTTGAGACAAGATCATTTCTTTTATTAAGTGATCTAATTTCTTTGGATTAAGATGTGAACTTGTGATTAATCTTTTAGAACAAGAGATAGTCAAAAGAAATAAGGACAGAAATAGTAAGGGTTTCATAATGATTGAAAAGGCAATTCCACACGTGAACTAAGAAAAGAAAGATAAAATACAATTTGCAGAGCAATTAAGACTTGCGGGTTACCCTGATTGGTTTATGACTAATTAAATTGAACACATTTATAGAGGTAATAATAAAGTTCAATCAATTTTTGCGGACGTGCCCTTCGATATCATCATAGTTACTCGTCTGGACTTAGCAGCATCAGGATGATATATGGAAAGATTTTTCTTGTTTGAATCACCACTTACATTGTTGCGTCTTCCTTCGATTTCTCCTTTGCCCCGGCCCTTTACCATTATCAACCTACCTTCATCAAGTGCTTGTGACAAGATTGGATGACTTCCAATGTCTTGCTCAATAGAATTAATCCTTCTTCGACTCAGATGGAGATTATAATTAGAAGAGAATAGTGGACTGGCATGGCCTTCAATGTCAAGTGTGAGAACACCTGAATCATGGGCACAAAACCATTTAATCATTTCTTTCTTTAAGTTGTCATATTTCAACTTTTCGCTACGTGCCATAGCGAAAAAATCATGGACAGATGACACATTACCTGGATCCACATTGCTTTGATAAAATACCTCCCGTTGAATTGTTCCATATCCTGTATGTCGATGTGTGCATCCAGGTTTATCACAAGCCTCATTCCCTGTCATCCAGGTTTCGATATAGCTTCGATCCGATATATCAACCGTAGATCTATGTGGTCCTGGGATATCATTATCAAAATATAGACTTATAGAAGCCAGCTCGATCTGGTATGGTTTGGGATTCAATTCTACAACATGAATTGTGTCACACTTTTCTCTAGTGCCATAAACTACAAAGTTGTTATTTGTGTTTATATCATATCGTTCATCCGAAATGGTCAACTTGGAAGGCACCCACGGATCAACATAAAATGCCATTGAATGTGGCGAGCAAAGTTTACCCGGCACAGCTGTGTTATTCTGAGTTATAGTAATCATTTCACTGGTCAGGGGCAGATATTCTGTTTCTTCTGCACATTGGTTTTTGACCAATACTAATACTTCAATTTTCTTCCGTTTTAGATATAGATAACAACTAAATAAATCGCATTCATCTTTATCAACCTTTACATCAAGAGAGGCATCTTCATAGCCGGGTTTAAATGCCAAAAGTCTATACGTTTTTCCTTGTTTAACAGGGAAATTTCTATCGGCGTTGATTTCTATTGATTTCAGTCTTTTCCACGGCGTCTGGGTTGTATCCATTTCATAGAACTCCATCTTTACATCATTTGCAAATCCACCAGGAGTTATAGTACTACAGTAGTCTGCAAGGACAGGCCTATATACTGGTTTACATGGATTTTCCGGAGACAGTTCATTAAGTCCTTCAAAAATATTGTAGCAACATGGTTCAAAATGGGCGCACATATTGAGGCTATCCACCCTGTTAGAAGAAAACCAAAACATCCTTTCATGCTCTACGTAAAATATTTCATTTGTATTGGTATTAATCGGTTGATCCAGAATATCGATCTCTTGAAAATCGGGAACATCAAAATCATAATTTTCCGATTTGTAAACATCAAATCCTCCAAAAGATCTATGATCATCTTCCCGATTTGAACTAAAAAATAAGGTCGCTGTTTTTGAATTATAAAAGGGTGAAACTTCGTCATAAGAAGAGTTGACATCATTCAAAGTCACCTGCATATCTCTTTGTACTTCGCCGTTCGCTATAGGCGCATACCAGATATCTAATCCGCCTTTGCCCCCTTTTTTGTCCGAAACATAATACAATATTTCTCTTTTGCTGATCGTATCCCAACCTACATTTGGGTGAGTATATGAAGGGTCATTGCGTTTGTCCGATCCTAATTCTTCTCGTTCTTCGACAGTCAATGTGCTATCGCCTGTTATGCCTCTTGAGACAATTTTACAATGCGTATCCAGTGTATTTATATTGTAGCAAACCGAATAGTAGACACGGCTCTTATTCCTGTTAAAGGAAATGAAACCAATGGATGTGTCTCCCCTGTTGTAACTCATTTCTTCCCTGAAAACAGAAGTGGCCCTATTCGTGGTATCCGCACTGTATAGTTTTCCAACATAATGAATAAAGTCATCCGGGCAGTCGTCTGGATCCGACTTTGCTGTAAAAAGAAGATCGTTGTTATAAAGTACAGGAGCTACCTGGTGCTGATTGCACTCATTAATATAGCTCAGTGCTTTAAAACTTATTTTTTCATTCACTTTTTCTTCCACTGCCCAATTCAACGCCTCTATGGCATTTTGAGCCAAAGTATCCAGGTGTATGGTGACGTCGATGCCATCAGATATAAGTGGTTCGCACTCTGGCAGCGTAATACTCCGAAATTTATTAAATGAATTTATGGCTGCTTTATAATTACCCATTCTTTGATACACCCTACCCAGGTTATATTCAGCAAGGAAGTAATTATTTGTGCAGCGGTTTGAAACAGAATCGATAACAATCTTATAGAACTTTTCTGCTTTATGCAATTGCCAGGAATGATAAGCGCTTTCTGCAATTTGAAAAGTCACATAATTCCTTATACTATCCTTGGGGTCGAATCTTAAAGCTT
>JAJCYJ010000273.1 GCA_029262975.1 Saprospiraceae bacterium | reverse complement strand
GTACCGTGGCCACATGGGTAAGTGGCAAGGATTTTAACAACAATACACGCTATTATGACCAGGTCAGTATCACTGGTCCACTGACATCTAATACACGATTCAGATTTGTTTGCGATGCTTCTAACAATGGTGATAGGGTATACCTGGATGAAATAGTCATTTCGACTTGTCAGTCGATTACCGAAGCTTGCCCTGTTATAAACCTGTTGGATACTTCTGCTAATATTCCCAATATGATATCAATAGATGGTAATCCTATTCCAGGAAACCTTGTATTAAGTCATCAGTGGACAGATCTTGGCACCGGGACTGCCAGTGGTTATGTATTAACCAATCAAAATACCCAGGTAGTTACACTCAATACAACTGCAGCTTCTGCTGGCACATTGGTATTATCTTATCAAATTCAGACTGATTCATGCATAGTTTCCGATACAATGATGGTTCAAATTATTGAAGCTCCAAAATGCTCTGCAATTATCTCTGATGATTTCGAATCGGGTTTAGGAAACTGGGATGATCCAGGTAGCGATTGTGCACGGGTCAATAATGCCGGGACTGCTTCTAATGGAACATTTAGCATCGGATTAAGAGATAATTCTGCGACATCCAGAACAACATCAGTAATTATGGATTTAAGTGGAGCGGATACGGTACTGGTTGAATTTTCTTATTTGGCAGAATCGATGGAAAATGGCGAAGACTTCTGGCTTCAGATATCGACAGATGGAGGATTAAATTTTAGTACCGTGGCAGACTGGATAAGCGGTACGGATTTCAATAACAATACGCGTTATTATGAACAGGTCCGTATTCCTGGCCCACTGACTTCTAATACTCGATTTAGATTTGTTTGTGATGCTTCTAGCAATGGTGATAGGGTGTATTTAGACGAAATTGTCATCTCTGCGTGTCAGGCTTTAACAGAAGCTTGTCCCGTCGTAAACCTGGTGGATACTACCGCAAATATTCCCAATATAATATCAATAGATGGTAATCCTATTCCTGGCAATCCTGTCTTAAGTCATCAGTGGACAGATCTCGGTACCGGGACTGCCAGTGGTTATGTTTTAATCAATCAAAATACCCAGGTAGTTACACTCAATACGACAGCAGCTTCCGCTGGCACATTGGCACTATCTTATCAGATTACGACTGATTCGTGCACAGTTACAGACACCATGCTTGTCCAGATTCTTGAACCACCGCAATGCACAGATATAATTCAGGATGATTTTGAAGGAAGTCTTGGTAATTGGGATGACCCGGGAAGTGATTGTGACAGGATCAATAATCCGGTCTTTGCTTCTAACGGTGTGTGGAGTATTCGGTTACGTGACAATTCTAATTCATCGAGAACGACTTCCGTTAATCTGGACTTAAGTGTTGCCGATTCAATATATATTGATTTTTCATATATGACTTCATCGATGGAGTCTGGAGAAGACTTTTGGCTGCAAATGTCTACTAATGGCGGAGGTAGTTTTACCACAATAGCAATCTGGCAAAGTGGGCGGCATTTTATTAATAATACGAGATACTACGAACGCGTAGGTATCCAGGGACCACTTTCACCGACTACAAGATTTAGGTTTGTCTGTGACGCTTCAAGTAATGGAGATGAAGTCTATCTTGATGAAATAGTCATTAGTAGTTGTATAGCGCCACCCGTAATCTGCCCTATAGTGAGCCTGGCGGATACGATCATATGTCGACCGGATATGATCACCCTGGATGGAAACCCGCAAGGAGATACAAGTACTTATACCAGCCACCAATGGACGGATCTGGGGATTGGAAGTTCTGGAGGGTATGCTCTATCTAACACAAATGCGCAGATAGCAACATTGGATGCTACAGGTGCCAGCCCGGGGACTGTAGTGCTAAGCTATCAGGTGACTACGAACGATTGTACGGTAAGAGATACGATGATTGTGACCATACTCAGTAACCCTATATGCCTGATACTCACAGATCAGGATACTATTTGTGCCGGTACAAGCTTGGTGATAGAGGCATTTTCAGAGTACCTCATTACGCCCGACAGCGGTATGGTAATTCCTGCAGGGTCAGGTCAGGGCTTCACTCAAGTTCATGAAATCATAGGTGTCCAGGATCCAGCCTCAACCAAAGTGATTATTACTATGCCGACCTGGGACGATCATTTTGACACGATTTTGCTCAATGGGCAAATGATCATTCCTGAAGTATTTCAACCTGCTTCATATAATTCAGGAGGAATGAATTGTGTGACCCCCTGGAATGTAAATATCAACGGTCTACCCCGATCGATCATAGAAATAACAAATACCCAGGTACGCTATTTTAGTTCTTTGACCACGGCCAGCACCACGATGACAGAAGTATTTCCAACTAATTGGTCGACGACGCCTCAACCCTTTATCGAAGGCTCTAACTTCCTTCAATTTGGTATTCAGAATACTGCTGGTCCCGTCAGTGGATCCTGGTTTATAGAAGCGATCGGAACTATTGGATATAGCTATCTTTGGAGCACCGGAGACACGACAGCTCAGATAACTGTCAACCCACTTGTGACCACTAATTACCAGCTTACAGTTACTTCTCCCACAGGATGTACTTCAACCTGTGATAAGACGATAGTAGTACAAAATTCTGTCGTAGATAGTATAACATATATGGGATGTTCGGGTGATGGATATGGCATCATAGTAAATGGTACTAGTTATGATGAATCGAATCCAACCGATACAATTGTGCTCTCGACACCAAGCGGGTGTGACAGTATTATTTATGTCTTGTTAGAATATGATGAGCCTACATTGGTGAATGCCGGAGCATCTCCCTCTGCACTATGCTCCAATGCGGTATTAATCCTGGCAGACCTTAATCCAACAATTACCGGAAGTGTAAATACGGGTATATGGGCTTCTTCCGGAGGTGGAAGCTTTGATAACGGCGGTATTTTTGGAGGACTGAATCCGGCAACTATGTATACCCCAAGTATTTCCGAAATTGATGATGGAAAGATCATTCTGACACTTACGTCCGATGACCCTCCGAGTTCTTGTGAACCAGACGCAGATGCCGTCATGATCCTGATTAGTGATATCAGATGTAGTAATTATCCATGGACAGGCAATAATTAGCACCGATTATCTTGTATTAAATCCTACTTGGTCTAGATATTTATGATACATGTCCTTTGGTTCTATTAATGGCTGATAGATACATAATTTAGTCTTTTTTGCTCTTTACATCCCTCCTCTTACGTCACTAAAAACGTAAAATCCGAGACGTGAAAGTGCTCAAAAAATACCTAAAGAAAGGTAGCTTGTACACATCGATTTTTCTATGAAAAGGGTCAAGAGGAGTGCATATCATGTTTTAGTCAAACCGATCTCTTTTTAAGAAATGAACCCGAAAAGGCCATTTTTAGTCAAATTATTTTTGATTTTATTTAACTATTTGACATTGTATAAATAGTTGATTATCAGCATGATATGCATATGTTTATTCATCTACCTGAACATATATAGATTTTTCATAATATAAGTTGGTTTTTGGCAAAATACTTGGCGTAGTAGGCGTGAATAATAGTATCTCGAAATGGATATGAACCATACGACTATTGCGCCAAGCGCATATACATACGATAAAAACCAAGAATCGATGAAATATTTGAATCTCACGAGATGGCTTATGCTGGCATTCTTTATGATTGCCGGTAACCTAAGTCTGAGTGGACAAGCTCCCATGATAACATTTGAGGCAAATTGTATTTGCTCGGATGATGGCTCCCGGATCAAGGATTCGCTTGTTATCATGTCTGCAACTCCGGTTTGGATTTCCAGCTACTCTGGATATTCATTACCAGACAGCGTCTTATACCATGAGGCAAGTAATTCAATTTCTGATGATTTTTATCTATCTACTGATATACCCGAAAAAGACACACTTACGGAGATCCCAGGTATGCCCGGGAAATATGCATTTGTATCCTATCGAAATGGAAACATTGCATTTGCTTCAGTAAATTTTACCAATGCAAGCGGAACAACTTCTGAAGATTTTCCTGCATGTGCTGCTACTGTACCCGATGCGATAGCTGCAATGCCTGGGGATACGATCTGCTTAAGTGATGGTTCTATCATGTTTAGCCTGCCTGGGTTGGTGGGCCAAATTAGTGCTGCAAATGTCAAGTGGGATTTAATATATGGTAACCCGATGACCGGTTCATCATCCCCGGTGCCAATGACTGGTTCAATGTCAACAACTTTTAACCCTACTTTTTTTACTCCTGGAGCTTATACGATCACAGTTGAAGGAAAGACGGATAGCAATTGTCCGATCATGAGTATGGAGTCGGTGTATGTGATTCATGATATTTATCGAAT
>JAJCYJ010000272.1 GCA_029262975.1 Saprospiraceae bacterium | reverse complement strand
AGTTCTGACTACTATTTTAAGACAAAGGATGAGATGAGCAATCTTTTTAAAGACTTGCCTCATGCCATCGACAATACAATGGAAGTTTTTGATAAAATCGAAATGCCAAAATTGGCCAGAGACATCCTGCTACCTAATTATCCATTGCCAGCCGGTTTCGATAACCAACCTGATTTTTTAAAGCACCTGGTTTATGAAGGTGCAAAAAGAAACTATGGCGAATTAACTGAAGTCCTTAGAGATCGTCTTGACTATGAGCTGAAGATCATTAAGGATATGGGTTTTGATGGATATTTCCTGATTGTTCAGGATTTCATCGATGCAGCTCGAAATTTGGGTGTCGCAGTTGGTCCAGGTCGGGGATCTGCTGCCGGATCTGCGGTAGATTATAGTTTGAAAATCACAAATGTTGATCCTATTAAGTACAATTTACTAATTGAGCGGTTTTTGAATCCAGAAAGGATATCAATGCCTGATATAGATATTGATTTCGATGACGAAGGAAGACAGAAAGTGATCGATTGGGTGGTGGATAAATATGGGCGAAACCAGGTGGCCCAGATTATCACCTTTGGTACGATGGCTGCCCGATCTTCCATTCGGGATGTGGGTCGGGTAACTTCTTATCCACTTAGCGAAACTGATAAAATCGCAAAACTGGTCCCTACAAGACCCGGAACCAAGCTGAGCAAGATCCTCAACCAAACTGACAAAGAACTTAAGAGTGATTGGCCGTCTGATGACTACTCTAATATCAAAGAATTGATTAAAATCAGAGGACATAAGTCGACTGATGGAGAGGTTCTTAGACTGGCAGAAAAAGTGGAAGGCACCGTGAGAAATACCGGGATTCATGCCGCTGGTTTGATTATAGCACCCAATGATATTACAGATTACATACCTGTCAGTACTTCTAAGGATTCAGAACTGCTGATTACACAGTTTGATGGAAGTGTTGTTGAGGACGCGGGGATGCTTAAAATGGATTTTCTTGGATTGAAGACACTGTCCATAATCAAAGATGCCATTGCGAATATTGTACTGCGTCATGGCGAGGAAAAACGTATAGATCCGGACGAAATAGATCTTGAAGACGAACTAACTTATGAGTTATTTCAGAGGGGAGATATGATTGGTATTTTCCAATTTGAGTCTGATGGCATGAGAAAATTCCTGAAGGAATTAAAGCCTACAAGTATCGAGGATTTGATCGCGATGAATGCCTTGTATCGACCGGGTCCGATGGATAATATTCCCTCTTTTATAAAAAGAAAACACGGTCAGGAAAAGATTACTTATCCGCATGAATGGTTAGAGGAGATTCTGAAGCCTACATATGGCATTATGGTTTACCAGGAGCAAATTATGCAGACTGCCCAGATTATGGCTGATTATACGCTCGGTAAGGCGGATATGCTGAGACGTGCAATGGGTAAGAAGAAGGTGAAAGAAATGAACAGGCATCGCCAGATTTTTGGTGATGGTGCAGCTGCTAAAGGGGTAGATAAAGAGACCGCAGATCAAATCTTTGATACCATGGAGAAATTTGCCTCCTATGGTTTTAACCGTTCGCATGCAGCAGCTTACAGTATTGTGGCTTTTCAGACGGCTTATCTGAAGACTCACTATCCTGCAGAGTTTATGGCATCTGTCTTGACACACAACAAGAGCGATATTAGCAAGCTTAACTTCTTCCTCAGAGAGTCTAAAAGAATGGATATCCAGGTATTAGGCCCTAATGTCAATGAAAGTAATCTGAACTTTACAGTAAATAAAGATGGAAAGATCAGATTTGGTCTTTCTGCACTGAAAGGGGTAGGGGAAGGTCCGGTAGAGGAAATTATAAAAGTGAGAAATGAAACGGGTCCTTTTATAAGTATTTGGGATATGACAAAGCGTATGAATTTGCGTAATGTCAATAAAAAATGTCTTGAAAGCCTTGCCCAGGGAGGTGCCCTTGATGAATTTAATGAATCAAATAGAGGTCAATACTTTGCGCCTTCGGAGCATTTTGACACAGTGATTGAGCACGCTTTAAAGTTTGGAAATGCTTTCCAAAGTCAAGAAAGCCAAATGAAGAACTCCCTTTTTGGAGATATGACCCAGGAGATTCTTCCTGATCCTTCATTACCGAAAGTAATACCGTGGAATAAAATAGAATTGCTGAATCGCGAAAAAGAAGTGACTGGAATATTTATCAGTGGACATCCATTAGATGACTATCAAATGGAGCTGGCTCATTTTGTTGATATTACATTGGATAAAATGGATGAATTGAAAGAGACATCCATCAGACTTGCCGGACTTGTTACTGAAGTATTCGAAGGGACTACCCAGAAAGGATTAGGATATAAAAAGTTTACACTTCAGGATTTCAGAGGATCGATGCAGTTTGGATTATATAATGAACAATATGATAATTTTGGAAAGATTGTAAAATTAGGTGCGGTACTTTATGTTGAAGGACTCAACGCAAAAGGGTATAATAGTGACAGCTTTTTTTTCCGGGTGAAAGATGTCAAATTATTAGAC
>JAJCYJ010000271.1 GCA_029262975.1 Saprospiraceae bacterium | reverse complement strand
TCCCATCAGGTTCATAGCGTGTTGTACACCGGCATAGCCTGCGATTTCATTATTGTTTTGAAAGATATGCATTTGCCAATCTCCTTTAGCTGACCAACGATGCATGGCCTCCCAGGCAATAAGGGTCAGCTTTCGATCAATAGCTGTTTGTGTAATACCTCTTTGTTGTACGCAGTGTGGCCAGCCCCAATGTATAGTCCCTTCTTTCATGTCATCAAAATCCTCCTGTACCGGTTTAGCTAATAAAGCGATAGCACAGCTCTGAAAGAGCTCGCAGCGGCTAAGGATGCCGCCGCTCAGTGTAGCAAGTACGGTGTCACTCATTCCAAAAGGTAAGCCATAACCCTCTTCAAAAAACAAATGATTTCTGATCTCGGGATCTATCCAATCCAATTGATCAGGGTGGATGGGTACTCTTTTTTCATCTTTTTTTCTAGAGCTTCCGAAAACACCGACAGTAAGTAAACTCATTATTTTTTGTTAAGGTTTTAAATTCAGTAATGGTTAAAAAGGGATCGGCGATATGCAACTGCTGAGGTGTTAACCCAACTGATGTCATGATCCCTTGTTATCTGCTGGCTAATTAAGATTTTTATTAATAGGGATATCCTAAATTACCAAATATCTTTTTTAGTTGTCTCTTTTTAAGTTTGAATGAGTCTCAAGTCCCATCGTTATATTCTACCCGAATATATAGAAAACTTCTTCTTGGTTTAGGCCGGGACCTGAATTGCTACCAACACCCACTTCTTAATCAATCCAGATAGATTTAGTATTAACGAATTCTCGGATGCCATAACCTGCAAGTTCTCGTTCATAACCGCTATTCTTAATACCGCCAAATGGAAGCCAAGGGTCTGAGTCATCCAATTTATTTATAAAACTGCTTCTTGTTTATAGGGAAACCGATGGTGTCGACAAATCCTGGCAGTGCCTTAATGGCACGTTGATGATTGGCACTTGCACCTATCAGGAGGAGTGGTTGCTTCGCCTTTTTGATCATTTCGGCCGCCTGTTCTATCGAGTTCTCCACAGAACTTGGTCTTCTAAAATCTACAGCTTTGAATTTACTGTCTTCGGCGACCTCCATTGGTGCCATATCTACTGACAGTTCTTAATTCATGAATTTGAATTTGATATTAATGTAGGTATTCTATAATAAATGATCTAGCCTATGAACGAAGAAATTGCCTCTTCTCAAATCGTCAGGATATATATTACTGACAAGAGGAATTTAAATATTGTTCTGTACGTAGCTTCTTTTTCTCACTTTTTATATCCATTCCATCTGCTGCAACCTCACCGCGTTGAAAATAGCCAACATAGCTACCCTGACATCAGCAAAAACTGCGTCCCACATTGTTGCCAAAGCACCTGCTCCTAATATCAAATTTAAAATCTTTACCCCATGAGCAAGGGCAAAATTCTGTCAAATAATCTGTTGTGTAGATTTTCCAATTTTAATACGTGTAAAAATTTTAGAAGGTTGGTCCGTCTGAATAATTACATCAGCCGTTTCGATCGCCACATCACTTCCCATAGCTCCCATGGCAATATCTAAGTGACTTGCCGACAAGGTATTCCATTAAATTGTTCAAACTAGGTGGTTGTTAAAATAATGAATTATAATGTACAGCTTTCTTCGTAAGTCATTTTTGAAAGCCACGTTCTCAAATGTGATACTTATATTCCGGCATTTTCATTCAGAAATATGATGTGCGCTAGTGCTTTATTTTGCTGACACAGCGTGTAAAACCGACTTATAAAACTGCTCATACAGTTTATAGATGTTATGATCTGATTTGGTCTACCCTATTCATTAGCCATCTCCAAGAACCTTTCTAATTGATCATTAAATTCGTTTCCCTTGTCACAGTTTACAAAGAAAACATATCCATATTTTTTATTCATGCTAAACGCAAATTCAGACTGAAAATCTGTATTTGAACCACCATGTCGATAAATTGTATCGTTTTTTATAGGTTTTAACCCAAAACCTAAACTCCAGGATGTGATTCCGTCCTCTATATAGTTCGGATCATCAAGTGAAATTTCTGTGCCTGGGCTTAACATCTCTGCATAAGTTTCGGGATATAAACCCTTTCTATTAATAATAGATGTAAGAAACGTCGCGTAACTTGTAGCCTCTGTTTGGAGTCCTCCAGCCGAATTGAAGATTTTTGAATTTTGATATGGCAAACCTGCTCCCCACCCCCTTTTTCTTGGTTTCCCTTCTTTATGTCCGAATACTTTATTGTTATATAAATAATCGTCCCAAACAAAATATGCGTGTTGCATTTGTAATGGTTTGGCAACTTCTTGTTGAAATAAATTATCTAATTCGAACATATTTACAAAATTCAAATGAGCAATTACTCTTGCCAAATATTGATAAGCTTCTCCTGAATATGTAAATACCGTATTGGGGTCATTGATCATAAAAAAGTCACCTCTTTCCAATTCAGAGTCTTCAGGTAATTTATCAAACCATCTCCAGTTCGGAAATCCTGTACTATGATTTAATACCATTCGTGCTGTTACATGCTTATATCTTTCATCTCTCCCTAATTCTTCTTCAGGCAGGTAGAAATATAGCGGTCGATCTAAATCAATAATTCCCTTTTCACTCAATTTCATCACAAAAAAAGCAAAAACGGGCTTTGACAAAGATGCAGCCTCAAATATGGAATTTTCACCGACCTCTATTTGAGTAGTTATATTGGCTACACCTAAGGCATTATTATATACTATTTCACCATTGTTAATGATCGCTAGGGACAAAGCTGGTATACCCAACTCATCCATCTGGGTTTTTAAGAATTCTTCTGTGTCAGCAATACTTAATATTTTGTCTTGGTATGTTTCTATTTTCAAAACATCTACGTTTTTATTGCAGGATTGGAATAAGAATAAGAACGTAAGAGGTAGGTATATGTAAGTGAGTTTGATCATCTTGTTTTTCTAATTATATTATTATCTCGTTATTTGTTTTACTTTCTAAATCTCCGGGCACATATTTTAGAGAAATATATCCATCAGAAATTATGATTATTGCATCTCCATTTATATATAATAATACAATGTTGTCATCGCTTGTTGTACAACGTTGTTTTAAATTTATAGAGCTTACTAAAATTTTGACTTAATATTCCTATAATTGGAATAATATTGGCTTTTTGTATTTTCACTTTTTTTTTCTGATTCACGCTTGGATTTACAGATTATTTACTACTGGAGTAGACGGCCATAGTCGTTAAGTCTAACTGATCAATACGCACCTTGTCTTAAAGTAGATTTCTCCTTCCTTCAGAACGAAATAAATATTATTTCAGATTTTATTAGGATTGGTCAATATGCGCAAGTAAAACTAATCTCACTAATTCTTCGAATTCCGAACTCTTAACCGGAGTTCTTTCTTTTGATGGAATTTCTGTCATCGTTTTATGTGCTATAACTGTATTCCACTTAGGAATAATTAATAATCTTTGGCCCCACGCACCAGTAGAAATAAAACTACCGTCAGGGATTCCACCTGCATAATTTTCTTTAGGAATCCACCAGAGATAACCATGTCCATACCGTTCATTACCTTGTTTATTTGTTAAGGTAAAATCAGTTGTAATTTTATCAATCCATTCTTTTGGTATTAATTGTTTCCCGTTCCATTCACCATTATTTAAATAAAGTTGCCCAAATTTTGCCAAATCTCTCGCAGATAATTTGAGGCCTGCTTTTTGATGCAAAGATAGAGTCGTATCACTGCGGTAAAACACTTCAAAATTTTTAATATTAAGAGGTTCTGCTAGACCCTTTTTGAAAGCTTCGGAAATAGTTAATCCAGTCTCCTGTTCAAAGATTGTTGTAAGTACATTATAGTCCCAATTATTATACGCCCATTTAGAACCTGGAATAATAGGCTCTTCTCCTAATAGGTTATCTCTTTCTGCCTGCATAGAACCAACTTGGGATCCTGTTGGATGGTTAATTCCAGATGTGCTTTTAAGCAGATGCAGTACTTTTGTAGTTCGCTGTATTTCGGTTAAAGGTTTTGGAGAATCATTGATGTTAAGTTCTGCCAGGGAGGCATGGAGATCAATCTTATCAAGATTTTGAAATACTAAAGCACTCAAAATTGCTTTCCTTATTGAATGGACCCTACTGGCTTCATCAATTTTACCGAAGGATGCGATGATATTATCATCTGACTGGATGACTAATGCATAAGTTCCTAAAGTACCTGCATAATCGATTGCTTCATTTAATTTGCTTTTATCCCATTCATTATTTTCTTTTTTTATGCAGGAAGTGAACACTAGAGAAATGAAACTGAGCAGAAATAAATGAATGATTTTTGCCAT
>JAJCYJ010000270.1 GCA_029262975.1 Saprospiraceae bacterium | reverse complement strand
CGATAGGCCCTAATTTTAATAATTGTTGGCAAAACTTATGAACAATATCAGTCGCTGGATAAAATTGTTAAAGGAGTTGGATATTTTTATTAACAAATCTAATGGTCATTCGTTTCTTCTTGTTTGCCAGGCTTCGAAGCCATATGAAACCTATTAAATCAAAAGGTTCTTACCAGGTGATCCAGGTCTTCTCCTTTTTTAAGCTTAAGTCTCTTTCTCAATCGCATCCTGGTTTTTTTAATAGTATCAGATTTGATGCCTAAAATATTTGCGGATTCTTTATTTGTCAGATTGAGTTTTATAAATAAAAACAGTCGCTCTTCAGCTTCTGTGATCGTAGGGAAGCGTTGTCTGACTTTTTGTATATAGTTCGGATAGGCTTTTTCAAAGTGTACTTTAAAGAAATTCCAATCCTCATCGGTTAGTATCTTCATATCATACATATCGATACCAAACAATCCAGAGAATTTTTCACCATTATTATGAACCTCATACATCATTCTGGACTCAGTCGTTCTTAACTCCCCATTCTTAGATTGATGATCATTGCTGAGGTCTACAAGCGCTGACCTACTATCTTTCAGTTTCATTTCTGTATCTCTATTTTTATTAGCAAGTAACCAAAAGCCTATGCTGCTCAGTAAAATGAAAATAATAGCTCCAATGATCAGATTGTATTTCTTCCGTTGCTCAAATAATACTTGATTGGACTTAACTCTTACTTCCTCTTCTTTCTGTCGCATTTCTCTTTCAGTAACCAGGGAGTTAATGCGCGTTTGAGCATTGACGCCGAATAAAGAGTCTCTCAAAAAATCATACTTCTTAAAGTATGTTAAAGAAGAATCGATGATGCTCATTTTTTCAAAAGTCAGTGCCAGTCCTTCATAGGAATAGACCAAAAAATCCAACCATGAATTTTCTTCATTTACTTTTTTGCACTCAACGTACAAGTCAAGTGCCTGGCTCAGGGAGTCTACATTTAAATAAGCCAGTGCCAGGTTTTGCTTAGCCGGAATAATTCGATAGAGGTCATCGATCTGTTCGCTGATCACAATCGCTCTCTTATATATATCAATGGCCTCCGAAAACTTATCCTGGTGTATCAGTGTATTTCCATAGTTAGATAGAGTAGTCGCCAGCGATTTGGGTGCACAATGTTTCTCTACCAATGGTATTGCCTGATGATAATAATTGGTGGATTTTACAAAATCATGATTATAGCCATGTAAGGCACCCAGTTGTTCCAGGGTAATGGCAATAAACTGACTATCTTTTGCAATAGAATTCTGAATCAACGCTTTCTCATATTCCTCGATACCCTTTTGATAATTTTGTATTAAGGAGAACACCAATCCTTTCTTATGACTGATACAACCAAGGATCAGTGTGTCCACAATTTCAGAAGCCAACTCTTCGGCATGTATTAGATGAGTCATGGCATCCTCATATTGAGAAGCTATCACGTGATCATTTGAAAGATAGAAATGACCGAGGATGATACCCATTGTGTCCTTCCGCATTTGGACACTATCAAGGAAAAGCTTGTGAGCTTCCTTTTTCGCTTCAATACTTAAGTTTTTAGAAGCTGGATCGGATGCCTTATAAAGTGTTTTGAAATCTTGAAAGGCAGCCAGAGGATGCAAGAAGAACAAGATAATAACCAATAAAAAAATGTATCGTACTACATTACCCATCGACTAAGATTAGACGCCAAGGCATTTTGTGATGGATTAATTGGTTGTGTTTTTGAATCATATGATGCATTGAAAATGGCAGTGCCACCTACTTTTTTTTACAGATATGTTATAACAGAAGGGTCAAGATTTAAATCATTACATTTCAATAAAAATTCTTCTATTGGTTTGACAAACTTAATGATAAACACACCTATTATAAGATTAATGTCATCAAAAATAGGAAGATTATCACGGTGAGAATGTTAAATCACCTCGGAAGTAGTTGTCTTCTTTTGATTTTTATCGCAGAATTTTCTTGAGTCAGACGAGGAAATATAATCAAATAGCAAGTAGGTTTCCCCCTGACCATGTTTTGTGTCTCTGCTGTATTAGAATAATGGGTATCTCAATCAAAGGAAGAGTTTGCTCATTTGGTCGTATTTCTTAGCAGGGCATTCCTAACATTGGTTCTATTGTTATCATATAGTCGCGACTGATCGCCCATAGAGATATAGAGTTGCAGGCACTAAGCCAATAAAAATATAAGACCGATGAAAATCTCGTGCTTTTAAGGCAAATAAAATATTGTGCTGAATAACTTGCTGCTAATGGTTGATGGGCATATATTTGCGCTCCTTTAAGAATAAGGGCGATTAGCTCAGTTGGTTCAGAGCACCTGGTTTACACCCAGGGGGTCGGGGGTTCGAGTCCCTCATCGCCCACTCAAAAAAGAAATGGTCGGGGAATACCTCCCTGGCCATTTTTTGTTTATGCGTTATTCTACTTACATATTATTCTCCAAGCAACTAAATCGTTTCTATGTCGGAAGTACCTCCTTAAGTGTTCAAGACAGGCTGGAATATCATCTCATGAAACACAAGGGTTTTACTGCTAAAGCCAAAGATTGGGTAGTCTTATTTGATGCGCAATTTCCATCCATTCAAGAGGCCAGGGCATTAGAAAAAAAGATCAAAAAAAGAGGTGCTTCTCGATTCATCAGTGATTTATAATTGATCTCTGCCTGTTGGTTCAGAGCATCACGCCGATG
>JAJCYJ010000269.1 GCA_029262975.1 Saprospiraceae bacterium | reverse complement strand
TGGTTCTAAAATGACCTCAATTTGGTTGCATCGTTTATGTTAATTAGTATCATTAAACATATTCCCTTGATAACTTACGAACACGACCGGACATTTCCTAGTAATATAAATACTGCCAACTTTAATGAATTGCTTAAAATCTTAGGTCGCTTTCAATACATATATACTATCTCAGGCCATGATACCAGCAACAGTTGGAAGGTGGAAGTCAATCATTCGCATGGATGGCATGGACGTCCATTCATTGCACACACTTTGGCCGAAGTTCGTGGTAATGGATGGCTAGGCCCAAGGGACGACCGAGGAGTACGCTCTGCAACCATGTCGGACGGAAACCCAAATGGTTATTATTTATTTCATTTCGAAGGCAATAAGGTAAAACCACAATTCATTCCGGCAGTTGGTGATCCAAAAAATCGCCTGAAAGTGATGTTAAGTCCACAGCTGATGGATCCAGACAGTACAATTCAGACACGTCCACTCAAGCTTGATCGTGGGATGCAGGCAGACAATACGTTTGTGGTAGTTAACTTCTTTGACGGAGGCGAGCGAGATAAAGTCACTATCTCCCTTGATGGCAAGGCCCCCTTGATAATGAAATACACTGAACGCACCGATCCATCTTATATAAACCAGTATAATAAATACAAGGACACTCATGATTCTTTCCCTCCAGCAGTAGTTTCGTCACACATCTGGCAATTCGCCCTTCCATTGTTGAATCCTGGATTACATACAGCCATAGTTAAGGCGATAGATGAGTTTGGCTTTGAATACGAAGAGAAATTTACTTTCGAAATAATTAATAATCGCTAACACTATGTATGAAATCATAGCCTCAAAACCTACACTCAGACCCAAGCTACGATTCATACATTTTACCGTTAGCAAATATTAAAAAACGAAGATGAAAAAAGAAGAGGTAGAACTAATCATACTCAAAGTAACCGCAGATGGACAAGATGCGATTAACATGAAAATTTACAAAAACGGTACAACTTGTCGTTATGGAGTTGGTGGCTTACCTCAATTAGGAATTGGATTGATGAGTTTTGTAGATGATTCAAGATTTTTTCAGCCTTTAATCGATAAGGTGCCACAGGAAGTTCTTGATGAACCGATAAACAAGGAGGAACCCGAAACGCCTAATGGATATTTGGAATATATGATTGCTTTTTTTGGTGAATCTAAAAATGGAGATACTGGAGAAAGAGCAGATTGGGCTAAATCAACTGGAATTAGAATTAAGCTTGACCAACAAACTCAATTCAATCATCCAATCATGGGACTTCTTGACGGACTGACAATGGAGGCTGCTGAATTGACTAATGAACTCTACTTTGACGTTATAATGAATGCGAAATGGAAGGTTAAAAGTTCAACATTGCCAGAGCAAACAATTATAACTCAACCAAAAACTGAACAAGAAATACATAATGACTATGATAATTATGTAAATCAAATGACTTATAGTGCCCGAAAATGGGATATGGCGGAATATATAAAAGGAAAGACGTATGAGAAAGACGGAATTGCTCATACAGTTGATTTGAAGAACACTGAAAACTCCTTTAGCATAAATTTTTCACCTATATCAAATACTAGTTCATCAAATGATAACCAAGGAGAGTCAACAAAGGAGAAGAAGAAAAAACCTTGGTGGAAATTTTAAAAACAAACATTTGCTAACACTGTATATAGCAAATAGGGCATTCAGTGATTTTTGAAGGTTCAGTGTTATTTACTAACACCGCCAAATCGCTGATTTGGCTTTTAAGAATGAATAAATTAAAAACAAAATACAACGCTTTGGCTCAGTGCAAACAGGAAAGTTTATCGCTTTCTACTGCCCTACTTGCCATATACTAAACGTTATCATCAATTAAGGAATTAAACATGAAAAAGCTGAATTACTTATTACTTTTATTGTGTATATCATGCGGAGAAAAAGAAGTGACTAACCCGGTTGACTTTTTAAAAGAAAATGCAATTCCAATTAAGGATATTTCAAAATTGAATCAGCAGGTTTATAAGGAGATATCTGATTACGACATAATAATGGTTGGAGAAATGCATGGGACAAAAGAGCCCGCCGAATTTGTCTATGGTCTATGTAACCTTATAACTGAATCTGAAAAAAAAGTTGTCTTAGCCTTAGAAATCCGTGCTTCACAGATGGAAAACTTATCAAATGAGATGTCAATTGCCCAATTAAAAGAATTGGATTTCTTTCGCAGAGAAAATTTTGATGGTAGAAATGGTGTATCAATGCTTGATTTAATCTACAATAGCATCCAAAATGAAAAAATCATTCTAAAATTCATTGATAATTATTACCCATCCTCACCCAGAGATTCATCTATGTATATGGAAATACGTGACATACGTAATACACACCCTGACAGCAAAATAGTTACACTAACAGGAAATGTACATAATTCAATTGCGCCTCTTTTTGATAAAGAAAGAATTGCAGGATACTTGTTAAAAGATACTACCAATTTCGATTCAAAAAAGATCATGTCAATTCACCATGCATTCAGTGAAGGTAGTATGTTCAATAACGACGGCACAGGAATAAAAATTCGAGATATTGATAGAGAAGAAAACATTTATAATACCACACTTTCTCACGAAATGTTCTTGTGTGAGAAATTTCCTGAAGAACAAAATCGGTACACACATATTTTATATACCGATAAAGTAACTGCTTCAGGTAAAATTGAAAAAGATGATAACAATAGATAAGAAGTAATAGCTCCTTCTTCACTACTACTCTTATCATTCACCGTTAGCAATAATTAAAATGAGAAGAGTAAGAGACATACCTGCGGGAATAATTGCATTAAGGGTCATGGTGGCAGAATCTTTTGGTGCTGATCGTTTCGAAATTCTAAAAGAGGCCAATATTTCGCCTGATATTTTTACAAATCCAAAAGCCCGAGCAACTGTCGAACAAGCAATGGACGTATGGAGGGTAATCGTTCGTCAAACTGGATCACAAGACATAGGACTGGAATGCGGACTGAAATCGCGCTTTCAAATAATGGGAATCTTAGGTTATGTAATGATGAATTCTCCAACTATAACTAAGGCTTGGACTAAACTATGTAAATATCAAGAATTAGTGTTGTCCATTGTTCTTCAAAGAATGATTATTGAAGGAAATTTGATAAGATTCGATGGAACAATACAAGAAGAATGGCAAGAGGAATTTAGATATACGATAGACTACATTTATACAGCAAGTGTTACGTTAATTAAAAACTGTACTTCAAAAAATATCCATCCATTGGAAGTGGGTTTTAATTTTCCAGAGCCTCAAAATATCGATAGATATCATGAAATTTATGACCCTGCAATTATCAAATTTTCATGTGACAACCCATATATCGTTTATAAAAAATCTGACCTTGATAGTCAAATTACTGCTTATGATCCAAGCATTTTTGAACATTTTGAAGTATTGCTGGAAGAAACTGCCAATGAGCATGAACGGATAAATGCTAATACAAGAGCAGTAAAGAACAGTATATTAAAGAGATTGAAAGCTGAAATACCTAAAACAAATGAAGTAGCGCGTGAGCTCGCAATGAGTGTCAGAACTCTTCAGCAAAACTTAAAGAAAGAAGGGACTTCCTTTAGAGAGATTTTAAACTCTGTACGAAAAGAGATTGCAATAAAGCATCTTTCTCGTTCTCATAACAACGTAACCGATGTAGCCTTCCTAACCGGATTTTCTGACGTTTCAATATTTTCAAGAAATTTCAAGAAATGGACAGGTCTCACTCCTACCGAATTTCAAAACCAACAATAACACTTATTTTATTCAAATCTTGCGCAAATGATCAAATCATGTGCATAAATGATCAATTGTTCTCATAGTTGCTGCTGTAATTTTGGATTATCATTTTAATTAATCTAAAAACAACAACTATGAAAAATTTATTAATTGCAATCGTGATCTTAGTAGCATCTACCTCAATGGTAAATGCCCAAACCAAAAATTTTGAAATCGAACTCGATCCTTTAGCTTATGCTCTTGGAGGAGCATCTGGTCACGCCGCTTATACCTTTAAAAATGAACGTATACAATTGGGATATGGTCAACTTACACTTCCTGAAGGCTTACAAAACCACGAAGGAATTACTGAAAGCTTTAAAGCCATTTCTCTCAAGTGGGATTATTTCTTCGGAAAGGAAGATCCAAGTCATGGGTTTTTTGCAGGTCTGACATTCGACTATTTATTCCTTACTTATGAAAGTAAGACAGACGAATACAAAGATGACCAGTTGAGCATAGGGCTTCGTGGAGGGTACAAGTTTGACTTTTTTAAAAACCGCAAATCACTCAGTGGATTATATCTAACTCCATGGGTAGGTGTGAACATGATGACAAAGTCGGGAGATATTGAATTAGACGATCTTCAATACTCTAGAAAGTCTGTAAACTTTTTCCCAACAGTACACTTAGGATGGTCATTCTAAACAAATACATTAAAACCATTAAACATGAAAAAATTAATCAAAATAACAACATCCATAATCGCTTTCCTTCTTATTATATTGTTCACCGTTAATCTCTTAATCATGCGAAGTATAAAAACTGAAATAGTATTAAATTCCTCTAAAGAAGAAGTTTGGGAGGTCTTAATGAATCATTCTTCATACCCTAATTGGAATCCATTTATCAAAAAGATTTCAGGACCAACTCAACCAGGAGATTATTTGCAAATAACCCTACAAAGTGAAGGAAATAAGCCAATGGAGTTTAAACCGCAAGTATTAATAAACAATACCAATCAGGAATTCAGATGGTTAGGTAAGCTTGGCTTTAAAGGTGTTTTTGACGGAGAGCATTATTTTATTCTGAAGCAAATCGGGCCAAATCAGATTAAGTTTATACATGGAGAGAATTTTACAGGAATCCTATCCGGTGTACTTATGAAGATGATAGGTAAAGGTACGGAAAGGGGATTTAAGGCGATGAATATTGCACTTAAGGCTCTTGTAGAAAAGAATTAAAATTTAAATATCATGGGATCAAATCCAATCAATTTAGCCCTTCGATTTTTACTTGAGGTGACTGCTTTATTTGCAATGGGAATGTGGGCTTGGAAACTAAGTGATAGCTGGATACGCTTCATTTTAGTCATTGTCATACCAATTATTGCAATGGCCATTTGGGGGACATTCGCAGTGCATGATGATCCTAGTCGATCCGGGCAAGCCCTGATACAAGTATCTGGAACTATAAGACTTCTCATTGAATTTGCGTTTTTCGGAATTGGATTTTGGATGATTTATAATATGGGCTATTCCAAAATCAGTTTTATCCTAGCGATAATAGTTGTTTTACACTATATAGTTTCTTACGATCGAATTATATGGCTACTGTCTAGTTAAAACCTATATAATTAATTTCAAACAAAGATTGATTCGACGTCACAAAAATCCTTATGGATTAATACTTAGAATAATCGCTTACTTAATGATCGGGATTGGAATATGGCATCATAATATACTAATCATCTTAATCGGGCTATTCTTTGACCTGTGTAATTGGTTTCTTATTCCAATGGTAAATCCTGAAAACGAACTCGAAATAGTAAATAAAGTAGTTCAAATCGAAATCAATTGGATTAAGAAACGATGGGGTATAATTAAGATATTCACCTTGATTCTAGCCATCCTCTTGTTGATTGTCTTGTCGATTGGGTTATGGGAAAACAATTGGGTTTTACTCACTGGATCATTTATTTTGATCGCTATTCTAAAACATTTAATTCTTTTAAAAGGATAATACTAAAACAAATAAATTCACAGTCATGACTAAGATTTATTATATACTCGTCCTACTGACTATATCAAATTCAACATTTGGGCAAAAAAAAGGAGAAGCAACGGTTGAAGCTGAATTTGATACTCTTTATAATTTTGAATTCTCTCCAATTAAAGAGAAACATGGATTGAAAGTACTTATTGATGAAGGACACAATACTATATATTCTTTATCCTATGGTAAGGAAACAGCTAGAGAAATGCTAAGGATTATGAATGTTGATGGTTTTAATGTCGAATTCACAAAAGACAATCTTGATTCAATCACTCTTACGGCTAAAAATCCAGATTTACTCATCATTCATGGAATTCCAAATGACAAAATATATTTGGATTATGGCGCAAAAGAAGAAATTCTGTACATTTCACCTTTGCTCATTGCCGAAGTGGAAGCCATAGGTAAGTATGTCTATAATGGCGGCAGTTTATTGTTGTTTCTTAGCCATCATCCCGGAGGAAGTGGAGCTTTGCCTTTGCTCGAAGCATTCAATGTGAAATTCAGAGATGGTTATGCAAATCATCCAAAATCACCAGGATATAATTGTAGTATTTGCAGCCAGTTTATCATGACATCAAAAAATAAAATGATCAATTTAGAACATTCTATTTTCCAAAAAACACCTCCAGAACTGATGCCCGATACTGTTAAATTTTTATGTGGTGCCGCAGTTTTCAGAAACTCTGAAGATGTTATCTTACCCTTCCCTAATAATACAACCAATTACACGCGTTCATCTACTGGCTTGGACATTGAAGAGTCATCAGATTTTTATGCAGGTATGATAGGATTTGAATATGGTGCGGGAAGAATTATTATTGCTACTGACCAAGGAATGTTCAGAAGTTTGGATTTGATTCTTGACGATGAAAAAATTCCGGTAACGATACATGATCCTGAATGTGATAATGCTGCCTTATTTGTAAACAGTATAAGATGGTTAACAAGAATTCAACAATGAAAACAATTGCTAACATGGTGTAAAAATGCATTTTACACTGAACCGTCAACCACTTTATAAAAAATAGCTTTTATAATTTCATCCCTCACGGTTTTAAGTATGTTCAGTTGTAATGCTTAATCAGATTGCAAAAAGTCAAACATCAAGTAGGCTTGGGAGGGCTCAATGCTGAACGACATTGTGGCACGCTCTCCTCACACCTTCCTTGCATTGAGGTAAACTTAAGAAGGTAAAGTTTGACATGGCGGAACCTCATTAGAATTGTGGGGTAAGAGAAAATTAGAAAATAACTCCTGGCGAAGTTCCGATGGATAAAGTAGTAAATTTTGACACATGTGGCCGCATGATCAGATGTAAGGCCGGGTGGCACGAATTCGAACGCCTTTTGGTGGAATAGTGGCTCTTAGCGCCGCCCTCCTTATATCGGGAAAAGGTGGTAAGCGGTTTACAACACGGTATACGATGATCATCTCGGCTCTAATATTTGATATTTATCTATTGTATGGTTATAATGGTTAAAGGAGTTATTATCTTGGGGAGGGTGGAGAACCGATACGACACGTATACCGGACGTTATAGGTCATTAGCATTAAATAACCAGAAAAGAAAAACCCTTGAAACGAAGATCATTTTTGAATTCAGCCATCTCTTTCAGCGGGCTTGCCATGACATGGCCAATCTTACGGGGCTCATCCAATGTAGGAACAGCGAATAGCTCAAAAGGATTTTTCTCAATTGATAAGAGAGACGATCACTGGTGGTTTATTACTCCAGCCGGGAAACCTTTTTTTTCGATAGGTCTCAATCATATTGACCCTGCTACTTTGAGGTATCCAGAGAACATTCACCTGTGGCGGGATAAGTACCAGGGGAGTACAATTAAATGGATTAAAGAATCCGTAGCACCCAATCTAAAACAATGGGGATTCAATACTGTCGGATGGGTGCAAGAAGTCACTGTACGTCAATGGCGTCATTCCAGATCTTTTACGAATGATGAATATAAGGCATTGGATATGCCCTACTGCCATTTGTTGCCTTTTACTGAAATGCACCAATGGGAACAACATACCACTCATTTTGATTTTTTTAGTACAGAATGGGAAGAGTGGTGCGATTATGTTGCTAGAGACCACTGTGCTGCTTTATCTGAAGACACTAATCTGATTGGGTATTTTTACAATGACTGTCCCACTTGGATACATACCCAAGATCAAAATAAATGGAGAGGCCCTGTTTTCGATCCAGACCGATTAAAGACGGAAACTGGCAAAAAGGAACTATTTGAATTAGCTCAACAATACTACAAAACAACGTATGACGCTATCCGGAGATATGACAAAAACCACCTTATCCTAGGAGATCGCTATGAAGCCAATGCTCCAATAGCTATAGAAGTGATCGATGCCGCCTTGCCTTATGTGGATGTCTTATCTTTTCAAGATTTTAGAGATCCTGTTACTCATTTAAAAGACTGGCATCAAAAGACAGGTAAGCCAGTGTTATTAGCCGATGCAGCAAAAATGAAATGGCAAACCAAGAAAGGTGAGTTTACAAGAAACAATGGACAATGGTACGCTGAAACATTGGCAACCCTTCACAAAAATCCAGGTTGTGTAGGCTTTCATTTGTGTGGTGCTTACCAGCGAAACAAAGCTAGAAGGTATGGTTTGCTAGATGAACAAGAAAACCCTGACCAAGATAATGTTGCTTTAATGCAAGCTGCCAACAAAAGAATTCACAATTGGATGGAGGACCGCTTTTAAACTAAGTTAAATACGACCTATAACAAGATGTGACCACAGCATATCCTCCTATGTCCGAGACGCTGGGTACATTCAATCCGTTCGCTATCATTAAAAACAAAATACAATGAAAAAATATCATCTTCAAAAATCGATTCCTCAACTAAGTTTGATTATAATTTTAATTGTACTCAGTAGTTGTAAAATTTCCAAACCTGCGGTAAAAGATCTTAAACCGATAGCATCTCAGATTAGTGTTGAAGATGATTGGCAAAATGCTTTAAAATCTTCTTTTAGGCATCACTATAAAATTGTGGTAAACAGACATGCAAAGAAGATGCATGCAAATTATCCTGTAATTACTCAAGACCTATTAAATATGACTTTGATTCGGTCAAATGAAGAGAAGGTCAGATTTAAAATGGATAAGAAAGCATATTTTACTTTTGCTCACACATCCCATACGCCATTGGCAATCTATTCGATATTGTATCCTTCCAATTTTAATGTAAATAACGATAGTACCTTATTGAAGCTAAATGAATATAGTCTGCTTATAAAAAATGCCGAGCAAGGGATAAAAGATGTCAAACACATTAATGAAAACCAAAAGCAACGAATTTTATCCTTATTGACTAAATCAAATCAATACGTACAAAAAATCATTTCAGATAAAAAAACAAGCAAAGAAGAATTCCATGATTTTGCAAAGTCCGTAAGAAAACTCGTTGAAGTTAATTTGAATGATGGAGCAAAGGAACAATTAACCCAATTCTTAAAGCAATTGGAAGAATGGAAGTTTTCATATCCCGATGAAAACTGGGATGAATTAAGAGTAGTGGTTTTGGGATTTCACCAACCACGGGATTTATATGCTCTTAAAATCTTTTTCCAATGGTTACTAAAAGAGCCGTCTGTAGAAAGGAGAGTTGTTTATGCTGAATTCCAATTTTCGATATTTGGAAATAACCAAGAAAAAGCAGAAGAACACGCATTAGTTTTATTAACAAAAGTTGATTTAGAGAAAGAAGCATCTTTATTTTTATTGGGAGAAGAGACATTATTACAGAAAGATGTGATGGGTCCGGCCGCAGCGAAAATACTGGAAGAATGGGGAGAATCAAAATGGTTTTTAGGCAAAAATTGAAAGAGAAAACGATAGCGAACAATGCATAAGCGTTCATTGCGAGCAAAAGCTCGCAACGCCGCCGATACGAGACCGTTATAGCCAATTAGAATGAAAATGTTGATATCAAGAAAACAAGCATTGCAAAATGAAGTATTCGCTTCATTCATAGGAACTAGGCAAAAGCGGTTTGATCCAAGGGAAGATCCCTATATGACTACTCCCGGAAACTATTTTGACTGGGAACAAGACAAAGAACGATATTACGATCAAATAGAAATAGACTCAATTATCAAACAAGAGTTGGACGAATTCCTTGAACGGAAAGATAATGTCACTATTAAAAAATATGAATACTTCGGAGAGCTTAAGTACAACTTGAAATTCAAAGATATATTTATCCATTCCATCGAAATCGGAAAAATATTAGAACAATTAAGTGATGAACTGAATGCTGAACTAATATTTATCTTAGATTATGATGTACCGTGGTTGTCCCAAGAAAACGATTACAAACCAGTTGTCAAAGCATCAAATTATTTAAGAGAGATCGGAACAAGTGAAGAATTTAGTGGAGCATTTAAATTGTCAGGTTACAAATTAGCTGAATTTGCCTCGAATTTATTTTGGATAATAAGATGTAATGCATCACTTCCGTATTGCTGGTTTTCAACAGATAATCATCAATTCGTAGGCGATATTTGTCAGTATGGAAACATTCATCTACATACTTATTCAAATGAAATAAAAAATAAATCGGAGTCTTTTGCGAAAGCTAATTCTCTAATTGAAATAAATGAATGTATTGAAGCATTCTCGACAGATGGGGGAATTGATGGAAGACAAATAGTATTAAATGAATAACAGGCTATAACAAGCGACGATCATGATCATGCTTCCTTCGTCAGCACGACTGATGTCGCAGTACCGTTATAGATAAGCTAAGAATAAACAGCACTTGGAAATAAGTAACATTTATGTTACCTTTGGATATGAAGTGTGACAAACTATTCAAAATGCTGAAACAGAATGGTTGGCGAGAGATTCGACAAAAGGGAAGTCACAAAATTCTTGCGAAGGATGGAGTTGATGGAATATTAGTTTTTCCATATCATCGAGGTAAAGAAGTACCAACTGGAACAGCGAATAGAATTATTAAACAAGCACGACTGAAATGAAACAATACAAATTAATAATTGAAAAAAACGAACATGGATTTTGGGGTCAATTAGACAAACTTAAATCAGTATTTTCAAGTGGTGAATCCATTACTGAACTTATAGAAAACACAACAGAAGCAATTGCCATATACTTTGAGGAATTGGGTAAACCAGTTCCTGAATTTGAACTTGATTTGGTTATGGATATTCAAGAGTTCTTCAAACTAAATGATTATATAAACATAACAACTCTTGCAAATAGAATTGGAATGAATTCTAGTCTTTTAAGACAGTATTCAAAAGGGATCAAATTTCCGAGTGTTAAACAAGTGGCAAAGATTGAAAAAGAGATACGGAAAATCGGTAAAGAATTAAGTTCAACTGAATTGCAACCAATGTAGAGAAATGCCTATCTACAACACTGTATACCTCGCCATAGTCGCCTATCGGCAGACTCCGACGGGTATACTTGGACGTTAGTCACAAGCTCAACCATAATCTGACCGGTACATTGCGTATATAAATGTTGCTTAATTCAGCAACAACCGCTATCTTTGGATGAAATCTGAATTTGGCTTGTATTAAGATTATCGATGGGGTAAAGATTTTCATATATGCAAGAGATCACAATCCTCCGCACTTTCACATTTATGTGGCTGAATATGAAGAACTGGTGAGAATTGAAGATCTTTCAACCTATTCAGGTTATGTCCCAAAGAAATATCGGAAGAAAGTTATCCTGTGGGCAACGGGAAATTTAGATTTTATAAATCGTGAATGGAATAATTTAAATCCTCAATTATGAGAACAGTAAAAAGAATTATCAAAATTCATGATATTGACAATTTTAAAATTTCCTGTTTATTCAACAATGGAGAATCGAGAATTATCGATTTTAAAGAACTGTTTGCCAAATGGAATATTACCTCAAAAGACGTAGAGTATCCTATTGCAAACTCAACAAAAGAATTTAACAAAGTTAAGTTGGTAGACGGTACTTTATCTTGGGACAATATAAGGATTGAGAGTTCAAATGATAAAGGTGAAAAAGTTCTCTACGATTACCAATTAGATCCAATAGTCCTGTATGAAAATAGTTATCTTGACGAAACAAGGCTACTGGAAATTGGGCTTTTAATAAAGCAAACCAGACATGATTTGGGTTTAACTCAAGAGGAACTCGCAAACAAAAGCGGAACAACTAAACACTATATTTCTCGAGTGGAAAATAATCGAACCGGAATCGAATTGTCCACTCTAAAGAAAATTATAGAGGGAGGATTAGGGCGAAGAATGAAAATTAGCATACAATAAAGGCTAGTGACTAACAACGTTCGATGATGGAAGAGTTCGTGCCTCACTTCTCCACATGCACTTGGACGTAAGCCTTCATTAGAGAACAAACGAAAAACAATGATAAAATTCTTCAGAAAAATTAGACAAAATCTTTTAACTGAAAATAAGTTTAGTAAATATTTATTTTATGCTATTGGCGAAATTTTACTTGTAGTAATTGGAATTTTAATTGCCTTAAATGTGAATAATTTGAATGAAAGCCAGAAACAAGATGCTAAGATCTTTGAAGCTTTAAAAGAAATTCATAGAGACCTATCTGCCGATATTATAGAGAGCAATGTTGTGATAACTAATTATAGAAATGAAGATTCAATGATTAATGTTATTATGACAAAAAAAATGTCTGTTGAAGACTATAGAGGCATTAATTGGCCTTATTATGTAAATACTGCAAGTAATATATATGATTTAAAAATTAACAACAATGGGTTTGAGAAGTTGATGGTTAACAGTGATAAAATACCAGAAAAATATAAACATTTGGTAGAGTCTCTCAAAAAAATCTACATAAACGATAAAAATGATTTGGCAGAGTCTTTTAAACTTGGGACAGCTGATATAACGCAATATTTATCATATTTAAAACAAAACATGGATTGGTATAGTGAATTCATATACAATATTAACCTTACCGAAGATGCCATTAATTATTATCTTAATGATTCCTATTATAAAAATCATTTGGCTCAGTATTTTGCGCTTTCAATTGGAAATTATTACGCTGACATTTATCAATTCCGAATAGACGCAGAAGATAGCTACCAAGAATTAACCAACATATTACAACTTGAAGATGTTGTTGCTTCAGATTCCACATATTATAATATTAATGTAAAAGATTATGAACACTTTCTTGGTACCTATAAAGACAGTACGAGCACGGCAGTTATAAGCATGGAATCTGATAAATTATTTTACAAATGGAAAGCCGGAGATAAAGCTAGATTATTTCCAGTTTCCAAGAATTCATTCATGCAAGCGAATGATGAAAGTTTTAATATTATTGTACTAGATTCAACGGGTCATACCCAAGGTCATAATTGGCACTTTGGAAGACAGAAAGGTACTATGAAAAAAACATATTAAAACGAAAGGCTAACAACGTGTATATAATCAGAGTGGCTAATCGCCACTACACTTCAGACACAAATCGTTAAAATAAACCCTCATTTAATGTCTCGATCCGATAATTGATTCCATTTAAGGGATCAACTAAAGAATGGAGTCTCATAAACCCGTAACATAAATCAAAGTAACATAGGGGCATTCAGGAGTAAGGAGAAGAGTAGAAGTTTTATAAAGAAAACGAAAAGATCTTAGTATGGCGGGCGTGGAAAGCCGCATGATGTGAACGAAATAAAGTCTTGAAAAGACCTAAGACGATAGTCTTAGATGAAGAGCCTGCCGACCTTTGGTTGGAATGGCTTAAGCCAG
>JAJCYJ010000268.1 GCA_029262975.1 Saprospiraceae bacterium | reverse complement strand
TTGGGGTCATTTTTTTCAAATCTGGTTTCCCACACATTTAGTCTATCCTTTTCGACTTCATTGTCCAGATATTCGTCCGGACAAAGTCCACGATATCCAATTTTCCAATTATCCGTATGAAGCATTGCGATTGCCCTCCATTCGCTAAATTGTGCCAATCTGTATGAAATCATATGCCCGGAACTTATAGATTTTCTAAATTACAAAATCCCAGTCTAACGCTCGATTATCGGTGCACCTGTAGCTTCTACCTCACTTTCCAATGTTGGCAGCACGTTGTCAACTATCTCATCGACAGCCATTTTTAAAGATTCTAATTGAGCGACACCCCTGTCAAATGCCTGTTTATGATTACCTGTTGGACCATGCGTCGCGTTCAAAGCCATAAAACCGATGAATTGACTGTTTCCCGGAGAAAGATCGTTTCGTTCTCCTATCTCTCCTTTCGCTTTACTTCCATTGAGTTGTACATCCAGCGCTTTTAATTGCTCTAAGGTCTCATGTAATTTTGAAATAAGCATAGATGGCTGTTTATCAGCTCGTGATAAGGCTGTACCCATTGCACGCACTTTACTGATTGCTTTTGAAAGCGACATATTCGTGCTCGTCATATCTTGTTGGAACTGTTGAAAGTCTTTCGTAAACTGTGCAATTTCATCAAATGAAGCTCTCGGTAATGTAGGTTCTAACAAAGGCACTACTTCAAATGATTTTGGACCTGCTATTTCAGTCCACTGCCCATCTACCAGTTTGGCGAGTGATACTGAATATGTACCGGGTGTCGCTTTAAAACCACCGCCAAAAAAGTTCTGTCCTCCTCCTCCCGGTGGCGTCAGTTTTACTACATTTTTTGATGACACTGACAGATCCCAGGATACACGATTGATCCCCTTTGCATTTTTTCCAACTACCTGTTTTACTATATCACCTGCTTCATTTCTAATTGTCAAAAAGATAGCTGGAGCTTCCTGAGCCTTTTCAGCTTCTAATGCATCCCAACCGGGAAATACTATTTCCTTTTTCTCTTTGACAAGAGCCTTCTCATTTTCCTTTCTTACATCCCCAAGAGATTTCAGTTTGTCTTTCATATAATAAGTAAAGGTGGCACCGAAGTCAGGGTTCTTCGCGGTATATTCAGCATTCCCCTGGCCGTATATTTCACCTTTTGAATTATACCAATATGCTTTTCTTACATCGAACAGAACAGCTTCTTTATCCAATTCCTCTTCAGAAATATTTCTAAGCGCACTATAGTCGTCGAGTACAAAAAAACCACGACCAAAAGAAGCACCCACAAGGTCGTTTTCTCTGCGCTGAATGGTCACATCTCTGAATGAAATGGTCGGTGTGCCTCCTGATAATTTGACCCACTTCGTCCCGCCATCTACGGTAAAGTATATGCCAAATTCCGTAGCAACAAATAGCAAATTCTTGTTGACATGATCTTGCACCAAACGCCAGACAAGTGTTCTGTCGGGCAAGTCTCCTTTAATAGACTTCCATGTTCGTCCTTTATCCGAACTTTTAATTAGATAGGGTTGAAAATCGCCATATTTATGATTATCCATGGCAGCATAGACTACATTGGCATCATATAAATCAGCCCTGATATCATTTATAAATGCAGTTGCCGGGATACCGGATATTTTTCCAGTTTCCAGTTTCCACCAAGTAGCACCTCCATCTTCTGAAACTTGAATAAGACCATCATCGGTACCTGCATATAACAATCCCTCCTGTTTTGGAGATTCAGAAAGAGAAGTTATCGTATTATAATTAGACATGGCGCCAACATCCCATGCATTGTCCCAGCTTTGTTGTTGCCCCATGATAGGTAGCGCAAGTCGCTCCTGGTTCCTGGTCAGATCACCGGACACTGCCCTCCAGTCATCTCCCCTGTTATCTGATCGCCACACCCTGTATGAAGCAAAATATAATCTGGCCGGATCAAAAGGGCTTACAAGGATCGGTGCATCCCAATTAAATCTTTCGTGCGGATCACCAGCCCCAGGTTGAGGTTGTACGAATACACTTTCACCCGTTTTATGGTCAATCCTGAACAACCATCCTTCCTGAAATTCTCCATATGTTATATCGGGATTACCAGGTTCTGTCGCAGATTGATGGCCATCCGCACCTAATACGATTCGCCAATCTCTGTTTTGTATCCCATCCGAGGACATAGTTCTTGAAGGACCTCCATGCGAACCATTATCCTGCGTACCTCCATAGACATTGTAAAAAGGAACGGCATCATCGACGGCAACTTTATAAAATTGGGTGACAGGGAGATTGCGAATGTATCTCCACGTACTTGTCTGATCAAAAGACTCATATAAACCTCCGTCGGTACCCATGATTACATAATCAGGGTCCGCAGACTTAAAAGCCATAGCATGCGTATCGACATGCTTTTTATCTTCATTCATGCTTCGATATGTCTTTCCATGATCATCTGAGATTGATACGACATTATTCATCAAATAAAGTCTTCCCTCGTGATGAGGATCTGCATACAATTCCTGGTAATAATGAGGACCTGTCCCTCCGGATACCATATCAGACTGTCGTGTCCAGGATGAACCACCATCAGTTGACATATATAATCCCCCCTTTGTTCTATCCTGTTCTAAAGCTGCATAAATGACGTCCGGGTTAAATGGAGATATGGCTAAGCCTGTCTTTCCCAAATTGCTCGTTGGTATGCCACTTTTTAATTTTTCCCAAGTATCACCACCATCAGTAGATCTATGAAGTCCCGATCCAGGTCCACCACCCAGATAAGCGGCAACCGTTCTGTGTCTCTGCCAGGTAGCGGCATATAGGCGATCCGGGTTCTCGGGATTAATTACAATATCGGTTACGCCTGTCCATTCATCATCGCCAAGTGTCTTTGTCCAGGTCTCACCACCATCTATTGATTTGTATAAACCTCGCTCATCGCCTTTACTCCAAAGTGGTCCCTGGGCAGCAACCCATATCACTTTAGAATTTTTTGGATGAATCACGATTTTGGAAATATGCTCAGATTTTTTCAGGCCCATGTTTTTCCATGACTTACCACCATCCGCACTCTTGTAGATGCCATCGCCATATCCTACATGACGGCCTCCTACATTTTCACCACTTCCTACCCATATGATACTGGGATCATTTGGATCAATCGTAACACATCCGATGGAGTAACTTTTCTCACTATCAAAAATTGGTGTCCAGGTAGTTCCGGCATTGGTGGTCTTCCATACACCACCAGAACCTACAGCGACATACATTATATTTTGTTGTTTCGGATGTATGGCGATATCAGCAATTCTTCCCGAAGTAATGGCAGGGCCGATATTTCGCAGCGCTAATCCTTTAAAGGTAGCTTCTGTAAAAAGGGTGTCTTTTTTATCCTGTGCCGAAATATTGAAAGTTGTCAGTATACTCAGCAGGATGGCAAGAAGGAAAATTCTCATGGTTGGATTTAGTTAGTTTACAAAGTGCCAAAAATAGCAATTTCGGATGACGGTTGAAATTAGAATATAGAATAGTTGTTATGTTGCGGGTTCCGGGGTTGGCGGGTTGCGGGTTCCGGTATGAGCCGGGTATTCCTTTCTTTGGGTGCTGAAGCGGTTAAGTGAAGCTGCCAGGAAAAAGGCTTGGGAAGGCAATTGATAATTATTAATATGAATTACATATTTAATTTCTCTTAATGTTACATATTGCAATACTAAGGGGCTGTTTGAAGTTTGTAACTTCAAACCCCTATTCTCTATCTACTTCAACTGACCGGTCTTCGTATTAGTTACAAGTCACAGACATTCGAACAGCGGGGGACTTTTCATGCTTCTGTTTTTTTGTGCTTGTCACGTTCATGATTCATGCAAGACTGATTTTGCCAATATGATTCTTAATATTGATTAACTTGAGCAACACAAACATTAAAAACAATGTACTTCTTATCAAGTCACCAAAATTCCCTGTTGTCAATCATTTTGATATTCTTTTCTTTTTTATCATATAGCCAACCCTATCATTTGGATGTAGAGGGTCATCTCAAAATTAGGGGTAATATTGACATCCTGGATGCGGGTGGTCTGTTTTCAATTTTTATTGGAAAAGATGCTGGCATATCTAATACCACAGGTTCTTTTAACTCTTTTTTTGGTCCTTCATCTGGCAAATCGAATACCACAGGCACCGACAATTCCTTTTATGGACAGGGAGCGGGCAAGGCCAACACCACAGGTGAAGCCAATTCCTTTTTCGGCAGCAATACTGGATTAAAGCATGCCAATGGCTATAACAACTCATTTTTTGGTCAGGCAGCAGGTTTTAATAGCCGATCCGGTTCAAATAATGTTCTACTTGGAGAATTTTCCGGAGGTAATCAGGTGTCAGGAAGCAATAACACCTATGTGGGTGCTCGCGCAGATCAAGTGACAACCGATCCCTTAGATCGAGCCATTGCGATTGGATATCTCGCAAAGGTAGCTTGTTCACAGTGTGCGGTGATTGGTGGTGTGGGTGTAAATGCAGTCAAGGTAGGTGTTGGAGTTGATGATCCAAAAACCAAACTCCATCTAAAGCAGACAGGAAATGGACCGGACAATGGCATTCGATTAGAAAGGAGCAATGATAATAATTACTGGAATATCACCAATTGGAGCGATAATGACCTAGTGTTCAGACATAGCAATGAAGTAGATGATATTACTAGTTATATTAACTGGGAAGACGGCACCTTTGTCAACAGTTCAGACAGACGATTAAAAAAGAATATTAAACCTTTAGAATCGATCTTAGAACGGGTTTTAAATTTAAACGCAAAACAATACCAGTTTAAAGGATCAGCAGAAAATAATTTAAACTCCATCGGTTTCATAGCTCAGGAAGTAGAAAAACTATTTCCTGAAACTGTAATGGAGAAGGCAGGTTATAAGGGGCTTGTCTATGACCACTTTGGCATTTATGCTATCAAGGCTATTCAGGAGCAACAGGTAATCATTAATGCCCTGGAAGAAAGAGTCAAGGATACTGAAGTGTTAAAAGAACTACTGAAACAACAACAAGTCATGATCCAGTCGCAACAAGATCAGATTGATGCCCTACAATCGATAGTGAATAAAATCGTGGCAAACTAAGTGAACTTTTAAGATATTTCATTTTGAAATCAGGAGAACTCTTGGATGGGTTTTCCTAAACTTGAAATTCCATCATCTGCACTGTGTGGAAGTCAATCTCGGATAGATCCAAGAACACGTACGATTAATCTATGTAATATTAACCAGGTGACACACCATTTTTCTTTACGCACGTAGGTGTCCAAGAACCCTTACGCTGTTTGAAGTTTGTAATCGCAAACCCCTATTCTCTAGCTGCTTCATCTGACCGGTCTTCATATTAGTTCGAAGTCACAGACATTCGAACAGCGGGTCTCTGTTGAAATTGGATAGAACATATCAGTATTATCATCTTTGACAGGTCTCCCGGTAAGAACGCCATCTCGACCTCCGCCAGACTGACTGATCGCCTTATGGAATAAACCCCGGGCGGCAGGGATAGTCAGAAGTGAATGTACTGAAACACCACCAGCAGAGAATCCGAAGATTGTCACATTGTCTGGATCACCTCCAAAGGCCTGAATATTCTCTTGAATCCATTTTAGAGCAGCGATCTGATCCATATAGGCATAGCTACCCTTCGGTTCGTCAGGATGTTCTTTACTCAACCCAGGAAATGCGAAATGTCCTAGCCGGCCCAACCTGTAATTAAAAGTCATCAGAATAACTCCTTGTTTAGCAAATTCACTCCCTGATGTGCTAGAACCTGAACCGCTTCCACCAACAAAGGAACCTCCATGTATCCACACCATAACAGGAAATTTTGGCCCCGTATTATACTCAGCTGGAAGCCACAAATTGAGGGACAAACAATCTTCAGATGAGCCCTCCGCTATAGATCCCGATCCTCGAGGCCATCCTACCTGTGCACAGTTCGCACCGAAGTCACTAGCATCCAAAACTACCTCCCATGCAGACACAGGTTGGGGTGGGCGCCACCGAAACTCACCTACCGGAGGGGCTGCATATGGAATGCCTTTGAAACTTGAAACAGTACCTTCATTAACACCTTTTATCACTCCTGACAAAGTCTTTACTATTTGTGAATTTTTGTGAGTTGATTGAGTTCCATTATCTTAAGTAATTAGAGTGCAGGACAAGAAAAGAACACAGAGGGTTAATACTTTTACCATACAACTTTTTTAAGGGCGAAATAATTGTGAGGAGAGAATCCTTTAATGTGAAATCTGATGCGTGTCCCGCACACTACTAAATGTCAGGTCCAGCAATTTCCAATCATTTCCTTGTTTTTGATAGACTTCGGTTACTGTAAATTCATTGGACACGTCATTTCCGCGCACATGAGCCGTCAATGTTATGCGGTTCCATAAGATGGCGGTATCGCCAAAAAGTTCAACTGCTACATCGTGCACATCCGCTTTCTTATACCATATACTTCCTGTCTCGATAATTTCTAATTCCCGAT